>CANHUW010000062.1 GCA_947463975.1 Bacteroidota bacterium | reverse complement strand
TTTGTAGTAAAGAAAAAGAACAATCTATTAAAGAATATGTTGCCGAAGTAAAGAGAAATAAAGGCGATCAATACATTTAACCCCCAAGCCAATGTCTACCATTATTACTGGTACAGGTAGTTATATACCAACTATAGTAAAGACCAATCAATCTTTTGTAAACAATAGTTTTTATGCAGAAAACGGTGAATTGATTACCACTCCTAGCGAAGAGATCGTAGAGAAGTTCAAAGACATCACAGGTATTGCAGAAAGAAGATATGCAGACGTCAACGAAAACACTTCTGATATGGCAAGCAAGGCTGCTATATTAGCTATAAAAGATGCAGGTATTGATCCTGAAACGATTGATCAAATTATTGTAGCACATAATTTTGGCAATGTATTAGCCGGAACTATTCAAACAGATGCCATTCCTGCCATTGCCTCAAGGGTAAAAAATCAATTGGGTATTAAAAATCCAGCATGCGTTGCATATGATATTTTATTTGGATGTCCAGGATGGATTCAAGGTGTAATACAAGCAGATGCATTTATCAAATCGGGTATGGCTAGAAAATGCTTAGTAATTGGAGCAGAAACCTTAAGTAGAGTAGTTGATGCACACGATAGAGACAGCATGATTTTTAGTGATGGTGCTGGTGCATGTATAGTTGAATATTCAGACGATAGCAATACCGGTATATTGGCAAGTAGTGTTCAAAGCCATTGCGATGACGAAACCTATTTTTTATACCTTGGGAAATCATATCATCCAGAAGGTGAAGAAGCCACCAGATACATAAAAATGAAGGGCAGAAAAGTATATGAATACGCTATTAAGAATGTACCTATTGCCATGAAAGAGTGTATCGAAAAAGCAGGTGTAGATATACATGATGTAAAGAAATTCTTTTTACATCAAGCCAATGAAAAAATGGACGAAGGATTTATCAAGGCTTTATTTAAGCTGTATGGCATCAGAGAAATTCCGAAAGATATTATGCCAATGAGTATTCATGAACTAGGCAATAGCTCAGTAGCTACCATCCCTACTTTATATGATAGAGTAAAACACGGCTTTTACAAAGAGCATCAATTACACAAAGGAGATATAGTCATTTTTGCCTCTGTAGGTGCAGGCATGAATATCAATGCTATTTGTTATAAGATCTAATTTTCAAGAGATACAGATTTTCTAAAAGAAAGCCATATTAATAAGAAAAGAGCCATTGGCTCTTTTCTTATTAATATCCTCTAACGTCCACTCCTTCTATATAGTTGAGGAATGCTTTGTTACAAACTCGGTTTCCTCCTGGTGTTGGATAATTTCCGGTGAAATACCAGTCTCCAGTATTCGTTGGACAACAATCATGCAAATCTTCAATGGTTTGATAAATAACTTCTACAGGAATATCTATATTACTTGGAGTAATCAATTGTGCAATCTTATCTGAAATTTCTTCAGGAGTAAAAGGTTTATACAATTGTCTTACTACATTTTCTGTATGCAATTGTCCAGCAGCGTCTAATAACTTAATTTTTTGATAAGTTTCGTCAATTACATTTTTCATGTCTCTTTCTTCTAATAAAGCAATAGCTGCTTTAAATGCAATAAAATCACCCATTTTACTCATATCTATACCATAGCAGTCAGGATACCTGATCTGAGGAGCCGAAGAAACCACAATAATTTTTTTAGGACCCAATCTTGACAACATTCTAATGATGCTTTCTTTTAAAGTGGTACCCCTTACAATACTATCATCAATCACTACTAATGTATCCTGATCTTTTCTCACAGTGCCATAAGTAATATCGTACACGTGCTGTACCATTTCATTTCTATTCGCATCTTCTGTGATAAAGGTTCTTAATTTAACATCTTTAATGGCAATCTTTTCTTGTCTTATTTTTCGATTCACCATTTCTTCTAACTTCTCTGCATCTACATCCTTTCCCCAACTTAATATACGCTCTACCTTGATTTTATTTAAGTATGATTCCATTCCTTTAATCAAACCATAAAAAGCTACCTCTGCAGTATTAGGTATATAAGAGAAAATAGTATTTTTCAAATCTTTCTCAATTCTATCTAATACGATTTTACTTAAATGATTGCCTAACGCAATTCTTTCACGATAAATTTTTTCATCGCTACCTCTAGAAAAATAAATTCTTTCGAAAGAACATGCACGACGTTCTTTGGGTGCTAATATTTGCTCAATGGAATAATTGCCGGCATCATCAATGATTAATGCAGATCCTGGCATGAGTTCCAAAACCTCATTCTCACCAACATTAAAAGTAGTTCTAATAGAAGCTCTTTCACTTGCGGCCACAATCACTTCACCATCTATATAATAATACGCTGGGCGTATACCATTGGCATCACGCATAATAAAGCTATATCCATTACCAATTAAACTTCCAATGGTAAATCCCCCGTCAAATAAAGGAGCAGCTTTTTTTAATACATTCACCAAATTAGGCGCATTGGGATGCAAAGACTCTTCTTCTACTAAGAAATGATGAATCACTTCCATCATGGCAGCCAAATCACTTTGCTTTTCAAATGAACCTGGTTCAAAATTAATTTTTTGGAATAACTCGTCTGTGTTAACCAGGTTGAAATTACCAGCCAATGCAATATTTTTTCCAGGAACTAAATTTCTTTTAATAAATGGATGGCAAAACTCTACATTGTTCTTGCCCTGAGTCCCATATCTTAAATGTCCTAATAATATCTCTCCCATAAAAGGTAAATGACCTTTCATTAAACCTGGATGCTTGGCAATATCTGGTTGAAATTTTTCTAATTCTTGAATTTCTAAACCAATCTTGTAAAATAAATCGGCAATGGGTTGCGAAGCGTTACTTCTTAATCGGTATAAAAATGGATTCCCTGGTTCTATATTCAATTTGAGTGTTGCTAAACCTGCACCATCTTGACCACGATTGTGCTGCTTTTCCATCAATAAATACAATTTATTTAAACCGTATGTAACCGTTCCTTTAGTTTGTAAATAATAAGAAAGCGGTTTACGAAGTCGGATAAAAGCTAGCCCACATTCGTGTTTAATCTCGTCACTCATTGAAGTAATTCTTAATTAACCTTGGTAATATTATTCGCTACTTTATTCCAGTCTGTCAATTCTTTACAAGCATTATATTCTGGATCTAAATATATAAAATAATTGTTGATGTGCTCTTTAAACCATGCTTCCAAAGCTTTTGTTTTCTTTTCTTCTAAAGCCCTGTATGACACTTTATTATAATCTTCTTTTAAATTTTCTTTATGAGGAGCAGAAAGTTCTTTAAAATAAATTAAACGAACTGTTTTTCTACCTCTATCATCTACATATACTTGTGGGTCAGATATTTCCCCTGGTTTCATATTCTTCACCACCATAATCATATCCTTGTCTAATTGATCCAAATTTACATAAGCAGACCCATCATTCCCTGTAATTGCACCGCCGCTGAATTTACTACCCTCATCATCACTATATTTATTCACGGCTTCTCCAAATATTAATCTTCCTGCAAGCACTTCTTTTTTAACACTATCCAATAAGTGTTTAGTATCATTAATCTCGTCATTGGTGATAGGCGGAATTCTTAGAATATGCTTCACCACCGCATCATCGCCAGATCTTGAAATTAACTGAATTAAATGATAGCCAAATTTTGATTTAATGGGTGCAGAGATTTGACCGTCTTTTAATCTAAATGAACCGGCCATAAAAGCTGGATCAAAATTTCTTTCATTTCTATTTAAATTATATTGCCCTAAATTTTCTTTAGCACCCGGATCTTCTGAATACAATTTCACTAATTGATCAAAAGTATTGATCCCCGCTTCTATTTGTTTTCTATAACCTAATAATTGACTAATGACATACTCTTCAATATCTCTATTAGCTTTTGGATGAACAACAATTTGCGCAATGGAAACCTCACTTTCGTAAATTGGAAGACTATCTAGAGAAATCTTATCATAATATAATCTTACTTCGTTGGGCGTGATTTTTATTTTCTCTACAATTTTTTCTTGCATGTCTTGCGCCAATTTTTGCTCTTTAATTGGAATACGGAAATCTTCTTTCAATTGAAAGATAGATTTTCCTGCAATTTCCTCTAGCGCTTCTTTGGAACCAAATTCGGACATGAATCTTCTAAGTTTTGTTTCAATCATGTTTTCTACTTCTTCTTCAGTCACTACCAAAGAATCTTTTTCTGATTGCAACACCAAAGCTTTTCTGATTAATTGACCTTCTAATACCTGACATACAGTCGGCAAAACAGCACCTTCTTGCCCTTGTGCTTGTCTTTTAAAATCTGCAATGGCGTTATCAATATCAGACTTTAAAATATACTTGTCTCCCACCGCACCTATAATTTTGTCTGCGATTACTTTTTTAACCTGCGCTTGCGCAATAATTGATGTAGTTAAAAACAAAATGCTTAAAACAACGCTATGTAATTTCATTCAATTTAAATTAGTATACAAAGTAAAAGCACCTGGACGTTTAACCCAAGTGCTATTTCTTAATTTTATTATAAAGTACGTTTAACTTCTTCTTCTTCGAAGGCTTCAACAATATCACCTGCTTTTAAGTCCGCGAAGTTTTTAATCGTTAAGCCACATTCCATATTAGAAGAAACTTCTTTAACGTCGTCCTTGTAACGCTTCAAGCTGCCCAATTCTGCCGCCTGGCCTTCCCCTTTTGGATACTCTACGATACCATCTCTAATAATACGGATTTTACTATTTCTAGAAATCTTTCCGTCTAATACATAACAACCTGCAACAGTTGCTTTGTCAAACTTATACACTTCTCTAACTTCTACATTGGCAACTATCTTTTCTTGGATCTTTGGTTCCAACATACCTTCCATCGCGCTCTTGATTTCGTCAATAGCGTTGTAGATAATTGAATACATTTTAATTTCAACACCTTCTGCTTCTGCCAATTTATTAGCTTGCATACTAGGTCTTACATTAAAACCAATAATAATGGCATCAGAAGCAGCTGACAACAATACATCTGATTCAGAAATTTGACCTACTCCTTTTAATACCACTCTTACTGCAATTTCTTCTGTAGATAATTTTTGTAATGAGTCACTTAGGGCCTCCACAGAACCATCCACATCACCTTTGATGATAATATTTAATTCTTTGAAGTTTCCTAAAGCTAAACGACGACCAATCTCGTCTAAAGTAATATGTTTTCTTGTTCTTAAGCCTTGCTCTCTTAATAATTGAGCACGCTTTGTTGCTAATTCTTTTGCTTCAGCCTCATCATCGTATACTTTGAATTTCTCACCTGCTTGTGGTGCACCATTTAAACCTAATATCACTACTGGTGTTGAAGGTGGCGCTACATCAATTCTTTGATTACGCTCATTAAACATCGCTTTAACACGACCATAATATTGTCCTGATAAAATTAAATCTCCTTGACGTAATGTTCCATTTTGTACTAAGATGGTTGCAACATATCCACGTCCTTTATCTAAAGAAGCTTCAATAATTGTTCCAGTACCTTCTCTATATGGATTCGCTTTTAAATCTAAAATTTCAGATTCTAATAAAACCTTTTCTAATAGAGCGTCTACATTTAAACCTTGCTTTGCAGACAACTCTTGGTTTTGGAATTTACCGCCCCAAGCTTCTACTAAAATATTCATTTGAGATAACTGCTCATATATCTTTTGAGGATTAGCACCGTCTTTATCAATTTTATTCACCGCAAAAATCATGGGTACATTCGCAGCTTGTGAGTGACTGATGGCTTCCTTTGTTTGTGGCATCACCGCGTCATCCGCAGCTACCACAATAATAGAAATGTCAGTTACCTTAGCACCACGAGCACGCATTGCTGTAAAGGCTTCGTGACCTGGAGTATCTAAGAATGTAATTGCTTTTCCATTAGGCAAGGTTACTTCGTAAGCACCAATATGTTGGGTGATACCGCCTGCCTCACCTGCAACTACATTGGCGTTTCGTATATAATCCAGTAAAGATGTTTTACCGTGATCCACGTGACCCATGATGGTTACAATTGGAGGGCGCTCTACTAGATTTGCTTGATCTTCTGCTTCTTCTTCCTCGTCCATTTCTTCAGCTTCTTCTAATCCAACAAACTCCACTTCAAATCCAAATTCACTTGCAACCAATTCAATTACCTCGGCATCTAAACGTTGGTTGATAGATACCATGATACCCAAGTTCATACACTTGCTGATGATATCTGCAAAACTCACATCCATCAAGCTTGACAATTCACTTACCGTTACGAATTCCGTTACTTGTAATTTGTTATCTTCTCTTTGTTCATTGTTTTCGTTTTCTGCAGCTTCTTCTCTTCTTGCTCTTCTGTATTTAGACTTCAAGCTTTTACCTCTACCGCCTTGGCCAGATAATTTAGCTTGAGTTTCTTTGATCTTATCTTGAATTGCTTTTTGATCGATTTCTTTTTGCTCAGCTGTTTGTGGAACATTTCTTCTTCCACCTCCAGCTTGACCTGGACGATTGTTTGGACGATTTCCTTGATAGCCTCCGCCTTGTGGACGATTACCTTGATAACCACCTCCTCCTTGTGGACGGTTCCCACCAGCTTGCTGCTGTTGAGCTCCACCACCTTGGGGACGATTGCCCCCACCTTGAACTGGTATACGTTTACGTACACGCTTTTCTTCTTGGCTCAACGGCTTAGGACGGGTATCACTATTTATAGGCAAATCAATTTTACCTAAGATTTTTGGACCGGTTAATTTATCTGCTTGAATATTGGTAATCTCACCGTGCACATTTTCAGGTGCAATAGAATGATCTACTGGAGCCACAGGAGCCGCTGGTTCTTCTTTAGGAGCTTTTGCTGCTACTTTCTTTGCAGAAGAAGGCTTGGCTTCTCCACCAGCTGCCTTCGCAGCTTCTCCTACTTGAGAAGCATCAGGAGCAGGCTCAGCTGCTTTCTTAGCTGATTTCTTTGGTCTAGTAGATGAATCAATTAAGGATAAATCTATTTTATTCACCACTTTAGGTGCTTCTACTTCTGGAGCATCCATTTTCACAGACGCTACTGGAGCAGCAGGTGTTTCATCAACAACCTTTTTTGCTTTGGGTGCTTCTTCACTTACAGCTGCTTTTGTTTCTTTAGCAGGCTTTGCTGTTTCAGCAGTAGCTGCTTTCTTATCCGCAGCAGCACCTTTTGGTAACTCAACATGGTCAGCTTTATTCTTTGCAACCTTATCACTTTGGAATTCTGCTTGCAAAGCATAATACTGATCTTCAGTTAATTTAGCTGTTGGCTTGAGGTCATCCTTCGGAAAACCTTTTTTGCCCAAGAATTCAATCAAGGTATCTTGACCGATATTAAATTCTTTAGCGGCTGCTAACAGTCTTGGTAGTTTCAATTCTGACATTCTATTGTTTTTTGCCCCGATTTGACGGGACTAGTAACCTAATACAAATATACTTCTATTTCAAAGGCTATTCACCTTTGTCAAACTCTTCTTGTAAGATTCGACGAACTTCTTCAATCGTTTCTTTTTCTAAGTCAGTTCTTCTCTCTAATTCCTCAGCGCTTAATTTTAATACACTTCTTCCTGTATCACAACCTACACGCTTGAACTCATCAATTACCCATGGCTCAATTTCATCTGTGAATTCATCCATATCAATATCAAACTCTTCTAATACTTCTTGATCTTCTCTGTAAACATCTAATTCGTATCCCGTTAATTCAGAAGCCAATTTGATATTCACCCCTCTACGACCAATCGCTAAAGAAACTTGATCTGCTTGTAAATACACTTCTGCACGCTTAGTATCTGAATTGATATTCATGAAGCTAATTTTTGCAGGCGTTAAAGAACGTTGAATTAATAATTGCGTATTGGTAGTAAAATTAATTACGTCAATATTTTCATTTTTTAATTCTCTAACAATACCATGAATTCGAGAACCTTTCATACCCACACAAGCACCAACTGGATCAATACGATCATCGAAAGATTCAACAGCCACTTTAGCACGCTCACCTGGTTCACGTACAATTTTCTTAATAGTAATTAAACCATCGAAAATTTCTGGAACTTCAATTTCTAATAATTTAGCCAAGAACAATGGATTGGTTCTTGATAAGATAATTACCGGCGAATTATTTTTCATATCTACCCTAGCAATTACCGCTCTAATATTTTCACCTTTCTTGAAAAAATCTTGTGGGATTTGCTCAGTCTTAGGTAAGATCAATTCATTTCCTTCTTCATCTAATAACAATACTTCTTTTTTCCAAACTTGATATATTTCTGCGTTGATAATTTCACCAATTCTATCAGAGTACTTTTTAACTAAAGCATTCTTCTTTAAATCATTGATACGAGATGCTAAAGTTTGCTTTGCAGCTAAGATAGCTCGACGACCAAAATCATAAATATTCACTTCTTCTAATAATTCTTCACCGATCTCAAAGTCAGGCTCTATCTTGATTGCATCAGAGTAAGATACTTCAGCTAATGGATTGTCCACATCATCATCAGGTCTAATTTCTCGACGACGGATAATTTCT
>CANHUW010000061.1 GCA_947463975.1 Bacteroidota bacterium | reverse complement strand
TTATATACCAACGACACATCTGGTCCTGGTGATATGATCATGGATCCAACCAATCCTAATAAATTATTTGTTGCGATGTGGCATCATTATAGAAATCCATATCATTTAGAAAGTGGTGGAAAGGGAAGTGGATTGTATATGACGATCGATGGTGGTAAAAATTTCATCAAATTAGGTAAAGAGCATGGCTTACCAGAAGGTAATTTAGGTAGAATAGGAATTACCATTAGTAGATCTAATCCAAATAGAGTGTATGCTTTAATTGAATCTACCAAAAGTGGTTTGTATAAGAGTGATGATGGAGGCTATTCTTGGAAAATGGTGAACGGTCAAAAGTCAATCGTAGACAATCGTCCATTCTATTTCCAAGACATTTATTGTGATCCTTTGAATGAAAACACTTTGTGGTACATCAGTCAAACGGTACAAAAAAGCATAGATGGTGGTAAGAGTTTTGAAACAATTATTCCTTACAGTGGTATTCACCCAGATCACCATGCATTTTGGATACACCCAACAGACAATAAATTTATTGTAGATGGAAACGATGGTGGTATTGGTATCACTCGCGATGGTGGAAAAACTTGGATGTTTGATGAGAAAATTCCAGTAGGACAATTTTATCATATTAGTGTAGACAACGAAATTCCTTACCATGTAATGGGTGGTATGCAAGACAATGGTTCTTGGAGAGGTCCAGCATATACAACAGTGCAAGGTGGTATTCGTAATTTTGATTGGGATAATTTATGGGGTGGTGATGGATTTGATGTTATGCCAGACGCAGAAGATGCTAATTGGGTATATGCAATGAGCCAAGGTGGAAATGTAGGTAGATATAATACACAAACTGGTGAGTCTTCTTTCATCAAACCTCCTGCGCCAGATGCAAAAACTTTATTACGTTTTAACTGGAATGCTGCTATTGCACAAGATCCGTTTGACAAGAAAACAATTTATTTTGGTTCTCAGTTTTTACATAAGAGTGCTAATAAGGGAGCATCATGGAAAATTATCTCTACAGATTTAACCACGAATGATAGTGCTAAAATTGATCAAAGAGATAATGGTGGATTAAGTATTGATATTACTGGTGCTGAAAATCATTGTACGATTATTTGTATTGCACCAAGTGCGGTTCAAAAAGACTTGATTTATATTGGAACTGATGATGGTAAAGTTCAAGTTACTTCTAACGGAGGTGCAACATGGACAGATTTAACCGCGAATATTATAGGTTTACCAAAAGGCGCTTGGATTCCTCAAATAAGAACTTCTAGTAATAACGCAAATGAAGTTTTTGTAGTAGCGAATAATTACAGACAAGGTGATTTTGCTCCTTACATATTTAGATCTACAGATGGCGGAAAGACTTGGACAAATATGGTGGATGCTAAAAAAGTAAATGGTTATGCATTAACTGTTTTACAAGATCCAGTAGAGCCTAATTTAATTTTTGTAGGTACAGAGCAAGGTTTTTATGTAAGCTTAGATAATGGCGTAAGTTACCAACAATGGAAGAATGGTTATCCTTCAGTATCAACTTATGATTTCGCTATCCAAGATAGAGAAGCAGATTTAGCGATTGCTACATTTGGTAGAAGTTTATGGGTTTTAGATGATATTAGACCATTAAGAAAATTAGCTGCTTCAAAAGGGGAGCAAAATAAATTCTTTGTGAGTGTGCCAAATGCTATTCACAATTTATCTATCAAAAATTCTCCATACGAGTGGAGTACATGGGGCATGTGGGATGCGCCAAATAAGCCAACAGGTTTACCTATTTCAATAAATGTTACAGATAGTACTAAGAAAGTGAAAGTGCAAGTGAAAGATATCAATGATCAAGTAATTCGTAATTTAAATTTCAAAGTAGACTCTGGATTGAATAGAAACTATTGGGGCTTTGAACAAAAAGGCAAGCGTGCGGCTGGTGCACCAAAAACTGGCGGTGGCGGAGGAAGAAGATTCTTTGATGAAGAAGGAGGTGCAGCTGGTAATGAAGACGATAAAGAATTTACTGGAAGAGAAGTAGTGGCTGGCAAGTATAAATTAGTAGTAACTGCAGGTGCTAATACAGATTCAGTTTGGGTAGAAGTAAAAGACGATCCAAGATTGAGTAATAGAACAGCATTATTATTAGCTCAAGATGCGGCTTTAGAAAAATTACAACCTGTGAATGATAAATACAATGCTGCTTTGGATTTAATTCAAGATGCTGAATCTGTTTTGGCTGCATTAAAAACAGAGTGGAAGGATAAAAAAGACAAAGGCGTTGATACTTTAAATAAAACACATAAGGTTATTACTGAAAAAGTAAAAGGTTTAAGAGAGTTTATGATGGGTAAGCGTCAAGAAAAACAAGGTTATGGTACTGTGCCAGTAATCACTCCAATTGGCATTATTAGAAATGCTAGTATGTTGATTATGGGTAAGAATACACTTCCTGGTGAACAAGAAAGTGCAGCAATTGCTGCTGCAGTAGTTGCTGCTGATGGAGTAGCTGCTAAAGTAAATGCCTTCTTTGAAAAAGATTGGGCTGAATTTAGAAAATTAGTAGAAGCAACACCTATTAATAAATTTAAAGAAGTACAAGTAATTAAATAAGTAGAAAAATGAGTCTCTTCGGAGACTCATTTTGTTTAAAACCAAAGTATATGAAAAAAACGATTGCTATTGTCTTATTGTTGATTGCTGCAAATGCAACTAATGTAATGGCACAAAAGAAAAAAGCAGCAACTGCTCCGCAGGTTGCGAACATTACACAGGATGCTGTAATTAAATCGCAAAATTTTAGATTGGTGGGTCCATTTAGAGGTGGCAGAGCTGCTGCAGCTGTTGGTTCTTACACAGAGTCTAATACATTCTATATGGGATCTACAGGTGGTGGTGTTTGGAAAACCAACGACGCTGGCGTCAATTGGAAAAATATTTCTGATGGTTATTTTGGTGGAACCATTGGTTCAATTGCGATTGCTCCATCCAACGAGTCTATTATGTATGTAGGCGAAGGAGAAAATACGATGCGTGGTAATGTGAGTGAGGGTTTAGAAGGTGCATGGAAATCAATCGATGAAGGAAAGACTTGGAAAAATATTGGTTTAAAAGAAGGTCGACATATTGTTCGTATGATTGTACATCCTAAAAATCCTGATATTGTTTGGGCTGCAGTGATGGGGCATTTATTTGGGCCTAATGAAAATAGAGGTGTATATAAGAGTGTAGACGGTGGTACTACTTGGAAAAAAGTTTTATATGTGAATCCACAAACTGGAGCAAGTGATTTAATCATTGATCCAAGTAATCCAGATGTAATGTATGCTGGAACATGGCAATTAATTAGAACCCCGTATAGTTTAGAAAGCGGTGGTGAAGGATCTGGTATGTACAAGAGTACAGATGGTGGTGAAACATGGACGAATATCAAAGCTGCAAAAGGATTGCCAAAGGGTGTATGGGGAATTGTAGGTATTGGCATTGCTAAATCTAACACAGATAAATTATATGCTTTGATTGAAAATAAAGATGGTGGCTTATATATGTCTGATGATGCTGGAAAATCTTGGGAACTAGTTTGCAGTGATAACAATATTCGTCAACGTGCTTGGTATTATACTAAAGTTTTTGTTGACCCAATGGATGAAAATAAAGTGTACTGTCCAAATGTAAACTTTATGGTGTCTACAGATGGTGGTAGAAACTTTAAATCATTGCCAACTCCGCATGGGGATCATCATGATTTATGGATTGATCCAAAAAATCCAAGAAGAATGATAGTATCTGATGATGGTGGTGCTCAAGTAAGTTTGGATGGTGCAAAATCTTGGAGTACTATGATGAACCAACCAACCGTACAAGTATATCGTTTAAGTACAGATAATAGTTTCCCTTATAGAATTCTTGGCGCACAACAAGATAACTCTGCTTTCAGAATTCGATCAAGCACTTACGGTTCTTTTATTGGTGAAGCAGATTTCGACGTAACTGCTGGTGGTGAAAGTGGCTATATTGTCGCAGATCCTACAAATTCAGATATTGTTTATGGAGGTTCATATGGTGGTTTAATTACTAGATTCGATCATAAGACTGGAGAAAACAGAGTCATCAATGTATGGCCAGACAATCCAATGGGTGCTGGTGCTGAAGCGATGAAATACCGTTTCCAATGGAATCACCCTATATTCTTCTCTCCACATAATCCTAAAAAATTATATACTGCGGGCAATCATTTATTCTCTACTGAAAATGAAGGCGCAAGTTGGACGAAGCTTTCCCCAGATTTAACCACAGATGATAAAGCAAAACAAAAAAGTTCTGGTGGTCCAATCACTCAAGATAACACCAGTGTAGAATACTATTGTACTATTTTCACTGCTGCTGAATCTCCTTTAGAAAAAGATTTATTATGGACTGGTAGTGACGATGGTATTATTAGTGTAAGTAAGGATGGTGGTGCTCATTGGAAAAATGTAACACCAAAAGATGCTCCTACTTGGATGATGTGGAATAGAGTAGAAGTAGATCCTTTTAGAAAAGGAACTGCTTATTTTGCTGGTACTAGATATAAATTAGACGATTTTGCTCCTTATATCTATAAAACAACTGACTATGGCGAAACATGGGAAAAAATCACAACAGGTATTAACCCAATGCATTTCACTAGAGCGATTGTAGCAAGTACTAAAAAAGCAGGTGTACTATTTGCAGGTACTGAATATGGTTTATATGTATCGGTAAATGATGGTAAATCTTGGGAGTCCTTCCAATTAAATTTACCAGTAACACCAATTACCGATTTATTGGTTCGTGATAATAATTTAATTGTTGGAACTCAAGGAAGAAGTATTTATGTATTTGATGATTTAAGCTTAGTAGAGCAGTTTCAAACTGCTACGGTAAGTAAAGTATTCCCTGTAGCAAATACTTACAGAGTTCCACCACAAGTGGGTGGTAGAAGAAGAAGAGCAGCTGCTAGTGTTCCTGCTAATGTAGGTTTAAATCCATTAAAAGGCGCTGTGATTAAATATTATTTAGCTAATTCAAATGATAGTACTAAAGTTGAAATTTCTATTATAGACGATCAAAATAAAGTGATCAGAACCTATAGTTCTAAAGACAAAGACGGTCCTTCAACTGATCAAGGTTTTAATCAATTTGCATGGAATTTATACCATAAAGAAATTGAGCAACCTGAAGCTGGTTTAATTTTATGGAATGGTTCTACGAGTCCTGTATTAGCTGCTCCTGGCAAGTACACTGCTAAAGTGACTATTGATAAAGAAGTAGTTTCTTATCCTTTTGAAATTCTTGCAGATCCTAACTACAAAGTTTCTAATGCTGATTTAAAAGCACAAGAACAATTCTTATTAGAAGTAGCAGGCAGCTTCAGTGAAATCATGAAAACATTAAAAGGAGCTAAAGAAATCAAGACACAGATTGCTGCTGTTCAGAAGAAAACAAAGGATTCAAGTTTCCAAGCTACTGCAAAAGCGGTAATCGAATCTCTAACTAAATTAGAAGAAGCTTTACATCAGACAAAAGCAAAGAGTGGACAGGATGTATTGAACTTTCCAATTCGTTTAGATGATAAGATTGCAGGCGTATTTGAATCTGCTGCTTCTGGATATGTTGCACCAACCAAGCAAGTAAAAGAAACTTATTTGGAATTAAAACAACAAGTGGAAGAGCAATTAAAGAAGTACGAGACGATTAAGAAAGAAAGCGTTAAAGCTTTAAATGATAAAGTTCATCAATTGGCGATTCCTATTATAGGAAATTAGATAAAAAAAGGGGGCACTAAAAGTTGCCCCCTTTTTTTATCTTTCTCTTTTTAATTTTTTTTTAATAACCCCATCTCTTAAAATCATTGCATAATTTTAAGAGTCAGTAGTTCCTTTTATTCAAAATCCTTATAGAGTATATACTTTTTTCTAATTTTTTTAAATGCAATCAATCCAGGTTGCCAGCTTGCTCTAATCTCTGCTGCTGTTTTACCTGATTTTAATTGTTCCATTAAATTGGCATTACCAGCTAATTTATTAAAGAAGAAATCCGTTGCTAAACCTGATGTAGGTCGAATAAAAAAGCTATCTTTTTGAGGGAATGCTTTGTATATCTCCATAATCAATTCTATATCTATTTTATTATGCGGTGCTTGTTGGTTTGATAAATCCCAGCCATAGCATGTTTGTCCGTATAATTTAGAACTCATTGCACCCTGTCTTGGTGCTGGAATAAAGCTGAATTGCTTTCCTTGAATACTTGGGTGACCTAAATAGGCAAAAGCATGCGCAGTGCCTCTTCCTTCACTTAACACAGTGCCCTCTATCAAACAGGTGGTGGGATACCAATAAATAGAATTCATATTAGGTAAGTTAGGAGAGGGTGCAATAGTAAAAGTATACATGGATTGATGATCATAATTTTTACAACCAATCACCTTAAAGTCTTTTGGTCCTTGAATCCAGCCTTCACCCACAATCATTTTTCCATATTCGCCAATGGTCATTCCATAAACAGTTGGAATGGGCATTTTTCCTACAAAACTTGCATAAGCTTTATCTAATATTGGACCATCTACATAATGTCCATTGGGATTAGGACGATCTAAAATGATCAATTCTTTTTGATGGGTAGCTGCTGCTTCTATATAATATTGTAAAGAGGAAATATAAGTGTAAAATCTTGTACCAACATCTTGTATATCAAAGATCATTACATCCACATCTTCTAAATCTTCTTTGCTAGGACCATATTTCTTACCATACAAAGAAATTATTTGAATGCCAGTTTGTGGATCTACACCATCTTTGGTTTTTTCACCTGCATCTGCTGTGCCTCTTAAGCCATGCTCTGGTGTAAATAGTTTTTGAATATGTACACCACGTTTTACTAATGTATCAATTAAATGTACTTTTCCCAACATGGCCGTATGATTGGTAAATATGGCTACTCTTTTATTTTCTAAAAGAGGGAGGTATTGTTCCATTTGAAAAGCGCCAGGCAATATGAGTTGAGTAGATTGTGCTTTAGCATGTGCAAAAGCAATGACAAAACTTAAAACTAAGCATATTCTTTTCATACCCTAAATGTAAATAAAAATTAGCTCAAATACTTTCCTACAATAGGCACCCTTCTTCCAACACCAAATGCTTTTGGTGAAATTCTGATAATGGGGCAAAACTGATTTCTTTTATACTCGTTATTATTCACCATCTTTAAAGTTTTGTCAACTAAAGCTGCATCAAATCCAAGCGATTTAATGGCGGCTGGATCTGTTCTTTTTTCAATGTATTGATATAATAATTGATCCAATACTTCATAATCAGGTAAGCTATCACTGTCTTTTTGATTCGGTCTTAATTCCGCACTTGGCGCTTTATCAATAATGTTTTGAGGAATTATTTCTTTGTCTCTATTGATGTAATTAGCTAGTGTATACACTTGCATTTTATAACAATCTCCAAGTACACCTAAACCTCCTGCCATATCACCGTACAATGTTCCATACCCTGTGGCTAATTCACTTTTATTAGACGTATTTAGTAATACATAACCTAATTTATTTGCTATAGCCATCAATATATTTCCCCTGGATCTACTTTGAATATTCTCTTCTGCTAGTGAAAATGGAAGGTCTTTGAAAATAGGTTGTAAGGTTCCTAAAAAAGATTCGTATATATCTTTTATAGGAATGATATCATGAGGGTTGTTTAAGTTTTTGCTTAATTGAACTGCATCGTCTACAGAGTGATTGGTTGAATAAGGTGAAGGCATTAAGATAGCGTATACATTTTCTTTGCCCAAGGCTTCAACTGCAATGGCTAATGTAACAGCCGAGTCTATTCCGCCAGAAGAACCTAGTATGGCTTTTTTAAAGCCCATTTTATTAAAATAATCCTTGATACCTAGTACCAATGCTTTATATACTTGATCGATATTTAATTCAGGCATCAACTTGGATGGATTCAGCTCCTTATTAGGCACTCTTGCTGCAGGTTCTAAAATGGGTGCATTGATAGTTCCGTCATCATTGCATTCGAAAATTTGCATGTCTGATTTGAACATCGGAAGTGCGCCACATAAATTGGCATCTTTATCAAAAGCATAAGAGCCGCCATCAAATACAATTTCTGTTTGACTACCCACTGCATTACAATAGAATAAAGGTATTTTATATTTTAATACATTGGCTTTGATCGTTGCTTTCCTATCTTCATCATGCGTATAATCAAAAGGAGATGCGCTTAAATTCAACATGATGTCTGGATCTTGTTCCATTAAGTGATCCATCGGGCAAATTCTATACAATGGATTGTCACCTAGATTCCAAATGTCTTCACAAATAGTGATGGCTAATTTTTTTTCTTTGAAAGGAACTACTTTCCAACTATTTGCAGATTCGAAATATCGGTTTTCATCAAACACATCGTAAGTAGGTAATAAAGTCTTATGTATCTCTGCAACAATTTTTTGTTCGTATAAAAAGAATGCAGCGTTGAATAAGTCCTTTCCTTTCTTTTCTGGATTTCTTGATGGACTTCCAATAAGTACACCAATGGTATCAGCTGCTTTTTTAATTTGTTCAATGCTTTGATAACATTGTTCAATAAAATCATTGAATTCTACAAAGTCTCTTGCAGGATAACCACAAACACTCATTTCACTAAATAAGATAATGTCTGCTCCTTGTTGCTTGGCTTCTTCAATGGCACGAAGTATCTTATTGGTATTTTCTTCAAAATTGCCAATATGATAGTTTTGTTGTGCGATGCAAATCTTCATGCCACAAAGGTCGGCTTTTAACAGAAATAAACTCGCATTTTTTGTATTTTTGAGGATGCGCATCCA
>CANHUW010000060.1 GCA_947463975.1 Bacteroidota bacterium | reverse complement strand
TATCTATATAAAATAAATTCTTTGCATGAGGCAGCTTAAAATTGCTACACAGATTACCAACAGAGATTCTCAAGCGGTAGAAAAATACTTACAAGAGATTTCTAAGATTTCCATGATCAATCCAGAGGAAGAAACCACCTTGGCTCAACGCATTAAGATGGGTGACCAAAGAGCATTGGACAAATTGGTACAAGCCAATTTGCGTTTCGTTGTATCTGTTGCTAAACAATATCAACACCAAGGTTTGTCTTTATCTGATTTAATCAATGAGGGTAACTTAGGTTTGATTAAAGCAGCTCAAAGATTTGATGAAACCAAGGGTTTCAAATTTATCTCTTATGCAGTATGGTGGATTCGTCAATCTATTTTACAAGCTTTGGCGGAGCAAGGTCGTTTAGTACGTTTGCCTCAAAACAAAATTGGTACTTATAACAAAGCGAACAAAGCTTATATGGCATTTGAACAAGAACACGAGCGTGAGCCTTCAACAGAAGAATTAGCTGGTATCTTAGAAATGTCTGAAACAGAGATCAATAATATTTTCCAATCTAATACAAGACATACTTCTTTAGACGCTCCTGTGCATGAAGCTGAGGATGTTGCAATGGGTGATTTATTAGAAGGTGGATCTGATACAGATGAAGATGTGATGAAAGATTCTTTGAGAGAAGAAATCCGTCGTGTATTAAAATCTTTAAGTCCAAGAGAAGCAGAAATAGTCAATGCTTATTTTGGATTAGATGGAGAAAATGGCGTTACCATAGAACAAATTGGTATCAAATACGATTTAACTAAAGAAAGAATTAGACAAATTAAAGAGCGTGCCATTAAACGTTTACAAAAAGCGAGATATAGTAATGCACTTAAAGCTTATTTGGGCTAATCATTAAATAAATTTTTAAAGCCCCAACAAGTTTAAATTGTCGGGGCTTTTTTTTAAAGCAATAATTATGGAATCAGAAAAAGTATCAATATTAATAATAGGTTCAGGGCCAGCAGGGTATACTGCTGCAATTTATGCAGCTAGAGCAAATATGAAACCTTTATTGTATCAAGGAATCCAACCAGGTGGTCAATTGACTATTACTACTGAAGTGGAGAATTATCCTGGTTTCCCTGATGGTATACAAGGCCCAGAAATGATGGTGCATTTTGAAAAACAAGCTGCAAGAATGGGGACTGATATTAGATATGGTTTAGCTACAAAAGTTGATTTTTCTTGCAGCCCCAAAAAAGTTTGGATAGATGACGAGAAATTAATTGAAGCTGATGCAGTGATTATATCTACTGGTGCCAGCGCTAAATGGTTAGGTATACCAAGTGAAGAAAGATTAAATGGATTTGGTGTAAGTGCATGTGCAGTTTGTGATGGTTTCTTTTTCAAAGGAAAAGAAGTTGCCATTGTAGGTGCGGGAGATACTGCTGCTGAAGAGGCACATTATTTATCAAAAATGTGTACTACGGTGCATATGTTTGTTCGTAAAGATCAAATGAGAGCAAGTAAAGTAATGCAAGATAGAGTATTGAATACACCAAATATCAAAGTGTATTTCAATACAGAAACAGATGAAATTTTAGGAGAAAAAACTGTTCAGGGCGTTAGAATTAAAAATACAAAAGAAGGAACTACGCAGGAAATTGCGGTGAGTGCATTTTTCGTTGCTATTGGTCATCAACCTAATTCTGATATTTTCAAACCATATTTAACAATGGACGAAACTGGATATATCCAAACTGAACCTGGTACAACAAAAACTTCTGTAGAAGGTGTTTTTGCTGCAGGGGATGTACAAGATAAAAACTATCGTCAAGCGGTAACTGCTGCAGGTAGTGGTTGTATGGCTGCTTTAGATGCAGAAAGATATCTTACTGCCAAAGGTCATTAATCACATGAAGATCTATTTAACAGATTTGGAATTTTA
Source organism: Bacteroidota bacterium (assembly GCA_947463975.1). Lineage (GTDB taxonomy): Bacteria > Bacteroidota > Bacteroidia > Chitinophagales > Chitinophagaceae > Sediminibacterium. The sequence continues at coordinate 7,018 of CANHUW010000060.1, read as the reverse complement.
TGGGTTTCATGGTTTATATGAAGCTGAAAAGAAAATCGGCAATCATTTTAAATTGGATATCATTATTGATTTTACACCAAAAGTTGATAGGGTAGAAAAGATTGACCAAACTATAGATTATGTGCAAGTTTATGAACTTGTTCGTTCAATAATGGATATTCCAACACCATTATTAGAAACATTAGTAGATAAGATTGCTTCCCAAATATTATTAGATCACTTACTAGTAGATAAAGTTTTTGTGAAAATTACCAAGCAGAAATTATACATTCCATCATTTGAAGGTGCTACTGCTATTTCCATTGAAAAAACTAGAAAATAATTTTATATTTTCAATCCTTTCCATCGCATAGATTTGATATACCAATAAGATGGTATTAAAAGACTAATCCAATAAATAATTTCACACATCCATCCAATGGTAATAGGTAAATGATAGTATTCTATCGTTAAATAACTATAGACGATGTATATTATAATTGCCATAAATTCAATGGCTAAATTAACAGATGAGTTACCTGTTCCTGTAACTCCATTCAGCCAAACAGTAGCAATTGACATAAATAACAAAGCAACGGATACTACTCTTAATACTGGTATTCCTTCTTGCATAAAGTCCTCGCCTTGTCCATAAATGGATAAAAATTGGTGTGCAAACACATTTAGTAAAATAAATACGAGCACAGCAAATCCAAGACTCCATTTCATAATTTTCACTATTAAAGGAATTACTTTGTCTTCCATGTTTTGCCCAATGATATTACTAACCATGGAGCTAGAGGTTGCAGCAAAAGCCCATGTAAAACTGCCAAAAAATCCAAAAATATTTCGCATTGAATTAGACACTGCAAGAGATTGTTCGCCTCTATGTTCTATTAAAATATAAAAGAATTCCCAACTAATAATACTAATCATATACTGTGCTATGATAGGCATCGATTGAGTAAGAATTAACTGAACATAATCCCATTTAAAACTAAATTTCCTAAATAAGTCAAATCTTTCACCTATTTTCTGATAATGAATAACTAGATAAATGACCAATAAGCCCATCGACTCAGCTATGATTGAAGCATAAGCTGCACCATGAATACCCAATGCTGTAAATCCAAAATGGCCAAATATTAAACTATAGTCAAAAAAGATATTGATAATTGCTTCAGTGGCTGTTCCAATGATTAAGAATTTACTTTGGTTGGTTCCAACCAGCAATGCATTGCGCATTTGATAAATAAATAAGAATGGAATACCCCAAATTCTAATTTTTAAAAATTCAATGACGATATTGGCTCTATCTGCATCTTGCAAAAGCGCATGGAAAATAGTTGGTGCAATTAAGTAGGTAAAGCTGATTCCAAAGATGGATAAAAACAAGGATATAAGTACGCCTTGAGAAAATAGAATGCCAATTTCATCTACTCTGTTTTCGCCTGCTCTTCTTGAAATTAAGGCTTGAAGTCCATTATTTAGTCCTTGGCCCATCACGCCAAAAATGAGGTAATACACGCCAGTAATTCCTCCAATTGCTAAGGCTTTTTTACTTAAAGCCCCTAAAAAAATATTATTGATTACAAAATTGATTTGAGGAACTAGGATTGCCAAGGCAATGGGTAATGAAATAGCCAATATTTGCTTACTGCTGATATTAACCTGTAAGGAAGGGGTAGACGCTGAATAACTCATATATATTTACAAATCTACAATTAGTTTTAGTAAAGAACTGCCCCTTTTTTTATATCATTGCATAAGATTTTACACCATGGCAAAGAAGAAAATAGGCATTTACGGGATTTTAGAAAGTACTGCTAATCATAAAGTAGAAGATTTATACATTATTGTAGATCATCATTCCATTCATTTTGCTGTCAAACATCTTGAATCTAATAAATATATTGCTTTTGAATCATTTGTAAGTGGGACGGATCTAAACGGCTTTGCACAATTACTAGCATATTTACAAAATAATTCTAAATTGATGCATGCTGTATATCATCATGTTTATTTTGTAATGAACAATGCAAGAGTTGTCATTAGTAAAGTGCAAAACATTAAAGATGATACCATTTATCAAAATGAGTTAAACTTGGTATTTGGAATTCAGGCAGATCAAGAATTATTGGTGAGTACATTACAGGACAATCAAGTGTTGATTTCTTCTATTCCAGATGTATACCAAACTTTATTAACTAGAGCTTTTCCAACAGGAAGATGGATGCATTATGCAAATGCGATTGTCAAAGATGCAATTGAAGATGGTGTTTACGTGTATTTTTTTGAATCTTATTATATTGTGATGATGATGCATCAGCAAAGTGTACAATTTTTGAAATATTTTGAAGAAGCTGAAGATGCTCAAAATGTCTATAATATTTTAAATACTTGTAGGCACATCCAGTTTGATCCTAATGTTTCTAGTTTGTTTTTAATAGGGTATCATCCTGATAATCATCAATGGGCAGTAGCGTTAGGAAATTATTTTAATAAAGCGATTATTGAACAAGCTCCAGAAGAATTTGGGGATCATTTTGCTACTTATTTTATTTTTTAAATGAGAATTATATCTGGAAAATACGGGGGTCGAAGAATTCATCCTCCAACTAATATGCCTTATACCAGACCTACCACGGATATAGCCAAGGAAGGTTTATTTAATATTTTACATACCCGTGTTTCTATTGAAGATGCCAATACATTGGATTTATTTGGAGGTACTGGTTGTATTAGTTATGAATTAGCTTCCAGAGGAGCCTCCCAATTAACTATTGTTGAAAAAGATGGGGTGATGGCAGATTTTATCAAGAAAAATGTAGACATGTTAAAAATGGACAATGTTCAGTTATTAAGAATGGATGTTTTTCAATTTTTAAATACCTGTAATAACCAATACGATGTTATTTTTGCTGGGCCACCATATGCATTGAACACGATTGATGATTTACCCAAAATAATCGTTCAAAAGAAGTTAATTGCTTCTGAAGGTTTCTTTGTATTGGAACATACTCCAAGAAATAATTATGAAAAATTTGAAGGGTTTCAATTTTCAAGAAATTATGGATCTACTATTTTTAGTTTTTTTCAATGTGTTGAATAACTAAAAAGATGTACATTAGATGATGTTAAAATCAGCAGCTAGAAAAGAATTATTAGCAAAAAGACAAGCACTTACTGAAGCTGATTGCATTAAATTAGATGATTTATTGCTTATTCAATTACAAAAACTAGATTGGTCAACGACTCATATTTTTGGCAGTTTTTATCCTTCAGAAAATCATGCTGAACCCAATACTTTATTATTTATAAAATATTTAAAATACTGTATACCGCATCTTACTGTTGCTTATCCTATTATCAATGACCAGGATTATTCCATGGAATTTTACGAAGCAACAGACGAGCAAAGCATTAATAAATGGGGTATACAGGAACCTCTTCCAAAGCAAATTATTCATCCCCATCAATTAGATACTTTTTTTGTACCCTTGATTGGCTTTGATCTTTCAGGTCATAGAATTGGTTATGGGAAAGGGTATTATGATAGGTATTTTGCTAGATTAAAGCAGCCTGTCAAAAGAATTGGTATATCTTATTTTGAACCTCTTCCTAAAATGGAGGATACCCATCAATTTGATGTACCTTTGTCTCAGTGCATTACGCCTTGGAACATTTATGAATTTTAATAACCTTTTTTTAAAATCTTTTCGTGTTTTACTTCTTCCATTTGCTATTTTATATGGTTGGATAGTGGCATGCAGAAACTGGATGTTTCAAAAACAATATTTAAAATCAGTTAGATTTAATGTACCAATGATTTGTATTGGTAATTTATCAATGGGAGGAACTGGGAAGTCACCAATGGTGGAACATTTACTATCGATTCTAGCGGATGATTATAAAATGGCCACTTTGAGTAGGGGGTATAAAAGAAAGACTAAGGGATATGCTTTAGCAAATGCTCAAACCACTGCTTTGGAAATTGGGGATGAACCAATGCAGTTTCATATAAAATTCCCAAATGTTGCTGTGGCTGTTGGAGAAAGAAGAATTGAAGCCATTCCACAATTAATTCAAGATGTGCCCAATTTGCAGGCCATAATTTTAGATGATGCATTCCAACATAGAGAGATTGTTGCAGATTTTAATATTTTATTGACAGATTATAATAATTTATATACTGACGACTTTTTTATACCTACTGGAGATTTAAGAGACGAAAGAAAGTCTGCTAAAAGAGCAAGTATTATAGTTGTAACTAAATGTCCTAAAGATTTATCTGAATCAGAAAGAGATGAAATCATTGAAAAATTATACCCTGAACAACATCAAAGTGTATTTTTTACAAGTATTGATTATGAAACTCCATATCATATTTATCATCCATCAGATCAATGGGTTTTGACATTGAGAGATGAGGTTTTATTAGTATGTGGCATCGCAAATCCTTTGCCTTTAAAAAATTATTTACATGAACATACTCATACCTACTATCAATTAACCTATAGCGATCATCATATATTTTCTATAGATGATTTACAAGAAATCAAACTAAAGTTTGAAGAGATTCAAGCCAAGAGCAAATTAATTTTAACAACGGAAAAAGATGCTGTTAGATTAGTAAAATACACGGAGGAATTGCATGATATTCCTTTATATGTTTTACCTATTAAGCCCATTTTTTTATTTGATGCTGAAACAATATTCAATCAATTAGTGATGGATTATGTAGCACAATTTTATACTAATAACAATGGGAAAGAAAGAGAAAACAACTAGACATAAAAAAAACACAACTAAGCAAACCAATTTGGCAGCAACCTATCAAGGTGTTTTAGATATTGCTAAATCAGGTATGGGTTTTGTAATGGTGCCTAATATGGAAAACGATATACTAGTTTTTCCTACTGACTTTAATACTGCATTAAAAGGGGATGAAGTTAGGGTAAAGATTACCAAAATTAGACAGGGCACAGGTAAAAAAGAAGGTAAGATTTTAGAGGTAATTAAAAGAAAGCAGGTTTCTTTTGCTGGAGTAATGCAAGTAAGCGAAAGACATGCTTTCTTCATTCCGAACACTATTACCCCCATGCCCGATATCTATATACCATTGAATAAATTAAATGGCGCAAAAGACAAAGACAGGGTAATTGTTCAATTGACTACTTGGGATAAAGCCAGTAAAAAACCTGAAGGGGAAGTATTAGAGATATTTACTGCTGAACAAGAGAACGATCAAGCAATGAAATCTATTGTTGCAGAAGCTGGATTTAATTTACAGTTTAGTCAGGAAGTGATGGATTTCGCCAATAAATTGTCTGCAGATTTAACACCTGAAGAAATTGCAACAAGAAAAGATTATCGTAAAGTGTTAACTTTTACAATAGACCCGGTAGATGCTAAAGATTTTGACGATGCGATTTCTTTTCAAAAATTAGCTAATGGAAATATAGAAATTGGTGTGCATATTGCGGATGTATCCCATTATGTACAACCAGGTACTGCAGTAGATCAGGAAGCCTATGATAGAGCCACTTCTGTTTATTTACCTGATAGAGTGTACCCCATGTTACCCGAAAAGATTTCTAATGAATTATGTTCATTGAGACCTCATGAAGAAAAATTAACTTTTTCTGCTTGTTTTGAATTAGACGCTTCTAAAAAAGTTGTCAATACATGGTATGGTAAAACAATTATTTATTCTGACAGAAGATTTACCTACGAACAGGTGCAAGAAATTATCGAAACAAAACAAGGAGATCATTCAGAGGTCATTTTATGGTTGGCCGACTATACACAAAGCTTGAGAAAAAAACGTTTTGAAAATGGTGCAATTAATTTTTCTTCTCAAGAAGTACGTTTTACATTAGATGAAAAAGGTAAGCCAACTGGCATAACCGTTAAAGAAAGTAAAGCCTCTCATCAATTGATTGAAGAATTGATGTTAAAAGCCAATCAATTGATTGCTGAAAAAATGGGAAAGATTAAAATAAAATCTGAGGTTTTACCTTTTCCTTATAGAGTTCACGATCAACCCAATGAAGAAAAATTAGCTCCATTTGTATCATTTGCTTTATCACATGGATATCCATTTGATTTGAGTACTCCAGAAAAAATTGCACAAAGTTTTAATAATTTAATGTTGTCAGCACATGGAAAACCTGAACAGCATGTATTGGAACAATTAGGAATTAGAACTATGGCTAAAGCTGTATATACCACCAATAATATTGGGCATTATGGCTTAGGTTTTGAATATTATTGTCATTTTACTTCACCTATAAGAAGATATCCTGATGTATTGGTTCACAGAATTGTTCAAAGTGTTTTAATGGGTCGACCAATAAATGATGGTGGTTTAGAAGAAAAATGTGTGCATTGTAGTGAGCGAGAAAGAGCAGCCATGGAAGCTGAACGCGCATCCAATAAATACAAACAAGTTGAATTTATGCGTGATTATGTTGGTCAAGTGTTTGAAGGTGTCATTAGTGGTGTTTCAAGTTTTGGTTTCTGGGTAGAGACTGTTGAACATAAATGTGAGGGCTTAGTCAACATTACTAGTTTATCTAGAATAGACGATTTTAGACATGTTGAATCAAGCTATTCTTTAGTGGGAAGAAGATCTGGAAGAAAATTCAGTATGGGAGATAAAGTCACCATTCGTGTGGTTTCTGCTAATTTAGATAAAAGACAAATTGATTATGAATGGGAACCAACAGTTTCCTCATAAAATTCAATTCCTTCTTCTTTTAATTTTGATAAAATGGGCTGATAAAGTTCTGGTATTGTGGGTATATGTAATCCTGTAATATTCAATTGACCTTTTAAATAAGCTTCTGCAGCAATGCCTAATGGAAATCCAACCGTACTTGCCATAGCAGTATGTTCATGATTTTTACCCGTTAACACCAAACTACTTTGTACGGAATACTTTTTACCTTCCGATATATAATCAACTTCATGCATCATTACTACAGCATCTTTATCCGTTTTACCTAATGCCCATTTAGTTTCCAAAATCCACTGT
>CANHUW010000059.1 GCA_947463975.1 Bacteroidota bacterium | reverse complement strand
CTACAAAGACGGCTTAGAGCCATTAGCTAGAACCTTACAAAGTTTACATATTACCATTTATTCAACAGGTGGTACGCAAAAATTTTTAGAAGATTTGGGGATCCCATGTGTTGCTGTAGAATCCGTAACTGGATATCCTTCTATTTTAGGAGGTCGTGTAAAAACCTTACATCCCTCTGTTTTTGGAGGTATTTTAGGTAGAAGATATGAAGAGCAGGATTTACAAGAAATGGCTCAATTCAATATTCCTGCATTGGACTTAGTGATTGTGGACCTTTACCCATTTGAAGAAACGGTAAGAAATACCACAGAAGAGCAGTTAATTATTGAAAAGATAGATATTGGAGGCCCTTCCATGATTCGTGCCGCAGCAAAAAATTTCCGCGACTTAGTGGTATTGTCTGCTAAAGAAGATTATGCAAGATTGAATCAATTATTGATCCATCAAAAAGGATCTACAAATTTGGATCAAAGAAAAGCATTTGCTGCAAAAGCATTTGAAGTAGTGATGCAGTATGATATTGCTATAAATAATTACTTTAACCCTATTACAGGCAAGACCCTAAGATATGGAGAGAACCCACATCAAATTGCACATTTTTACGGCAATTTAGACAACTGGTTTACACAATTAAACGGCAAAGAATTATCTTATAATAATTTAGTGGATGTTGATGCAGCAATAGCAATTATTGCAGAGTTACCTAAAACAAGCTTTGCCATCATTAAACATACTAATGTATGTGGTGTTGCACAAAGAGCTACCGTATTAGAAAGCTGGACAGCGGCTTTAGCCGGAGATCCTGAAAGTGCTTTTGGTGGTGTATTGGTAACCAATGGCACTATTGATAAAGCGACTGCAGAAGCTATTCAGGAAATCTTTTTTGAAGTATTGATTGCGCCCGCTTTTGATCAAGAAGCCATTACTATTTTATCTGCGAAGAAAAATAGAATCTTATTGGAAACAAAAGAAGGTGTTTCATTTAAAGCTACCCAACAAAAATCTATTTTAAATGGCACATTAGAGCAAGGCATTGATGCAGGCAATTATGCCAACTGGGATGAAGTTGGTGCAAGACCTTGCACTGATGCAGAAAAAGAAGATTTAATTTTTGGAAATATTATCTGCAAGCATTTAAAAAGTAATGCTATTGCTTTAATCAAGAATAAGCAATTGGTTGGAAAAGGTTGCGGACAGACTTCAAGAGTAGATGCACTAAGACATGCCATTGAAAAAGCAAAGCAATTTAATTTTGATTTAAATGGAGCAAGTCTTGCTTCTGATGCATTCTTCCCATTTGATGATTGTGTTAAAATTTCACACCAAGCGGGAATACAATCATTTATTCAACCAGGAGGTTCTGTAAGAGATAAAGACAGTATTGAATATTGTGTTACCAATGGATTAGCAATGGTGATTACTGGCTTGAGACATTTCAAACATTAATTGAAAAATGTCTCACCAAAAAAAAGCATACCTAGCCCTGACTGTAACAAGTATTGTTTGGGGAACTACATGGGTAGCTAGCAAGATGGGTATCAATCATATGCCCGCTTTTGAGTTAGCGAGTATTAGACAATTTTTTGGAGGCAGTATATATATTTTATTTTTTCTACTCGTTAAAAAAGAAAAGCTTCCAACCGCTCAACAATTTAAGTGGTTGATTCCAATGGCTTTTCTAATGTTTGTATCTTCTAATGGCATAGCTACGTATGGATTACAATTTATAACCAGTGGATTGGCAGCTTTAATAGCTGCATTGTATCCTTTATCTGTGGTACTTATAGAAAGGTTTTATTATAAAGCCATTCGTATCACCCCACAAACCATGCTGGGCCTATTATTAGGTTTATTGGGTATTGGTTTTATTTTTTATAAAGACAGCCTACAAGTTCATGGTGGACATTATGCATTAGGTGTTGGTCTTTCTATGTTTGCCATGCTAACTTGGAGTGTTGGATCGATTATTATCTCAAGAACCAAAATGGATATCAACCCATACTACTCTATTGGATGGCAAATGTTGATCAGTGCCATCACTATGGGAATGTTCACCTTTCTTTCTGGAAATTATATTCCCATTACAGAGATTCCAGCAATTTCATGGGGAGTCATTGCTTATATGGTCATTGGAGGTTCTATTTTTGCTTTTATTTCTTTTATTTATAGCATGAAGCATTTGCAAGCATCTATTGCTTCTTTATACGCTTATATTAACCCAATCGTAGCCATTTGGGTTGGATCTCTTTTACTTAAAGAAGAAATGAGTTGGAATAGTATTGTAGGTACTATTTGTACATTAACAGGAGTATACTTGGTGAACAATAGTTTGAAGAAACAAAAAGATCCAGTAGAAGCAGTTTCAGATGCAGACGGAATGTAAGGATTACTTATGTTGCTCTTTCCAAAGTTGATTAAATGTTTTCTTAGGGAATTCTAATGGACTTCTTTTATCAGACCAGCCTTTAAACATTTTATTGATGACCCAATTTTTTATTGGAGCATTCCCCTGGTTCATGAGCGTTCTACTTAATGAAGCCTGCTTCCACATTTTCCAAGCAAATTTTTCAGCAAAACTACTTTCTCCTTCAATCACTGCTTCTCTTCGATTATCCAAAAGCAATTCATGTAGATTGATTTTAACTGGACACACTTCTGTGCAATTACCACATAAACTAGAGGCATAACTTAAATGCTTATAATCATGCATTCCTCTTAAATGTGGTGTAATGACACTGCCAATAGGGCCACTGTAAGTCGTCTCATAAGCATGTCCGCCAATATTTTTATATACAGGACAAGCATTCAAACAAGCACCGCATCGTATACAATATAAAGCCTCCCTGCTTTTCGCATTCGCTAATAATTCTGTACGACCATTATCCAATAAAATCACATACATTTCTTCAGGACCATCTGTCTCATCTTCTTTTTTTGGACCAGAGATAATGCTATTGTAAACAGTTACTTGCTGACCAGTTCCAAAAGTTGACAATAATGGCCAGAACAAACCCAAATCGTTGATAGATGGGATTACCTTTTCAATACCTACAATAACAATATGTGTTTTTGGCCAAGCTGCAGACAATCTAGCATTTCCTTCATTCTCTGTAACAGCAATGGCGCCAACATCAGAAATAATAAAGTTTGCCCCCGTAACACCTATTTCCGCCTGTGTATATTTTTCTCTTAAATTTTTTCTCGCAACCAAAGTCAATTCCTCTGGTGTCATATTGATATCTGTCCCTAATTTTTCGGCAAATAATTTTGCGACATCCTCTTTGCTTTTATGCATCGCAGGTGTAACAATATGATAAGGAGCTTCTCCATCTAATTGTTGAATATACTCACCTAAATCTGTCTCTACACTCTCCACTCCAATTGATTCTAAATATGCATTTAAATGAATCTCTTCCGTAACCATACTCTTACTCTTCACCAGTGATGTACAAGATTTTTCTTTACAAATTTCTCCAATAAAACTTAATGCTTGTTCACTATCCTCTGCCCAAAAAACCTTGGCACCTCTTTTAGTAATTTGATTTTCAAATTGAGTAAGATGTAAATCCAAATGTTCAATGGCTTCCCATTTTCTATTTTTTGATAATTCTCTTACGCGATTTAAATCTGTAAATTGTAGTTTACCTTTTGGAACAACAGCATTGTATTTGCCTATATTGAAATTGATCTTTTTTCTATGATCTAAATCAACTGCCTTGGCACTGCTTTTTGAATCAAATGATGTTGCGTAAATACTCTCCATTAGTACAAAACTACTTATTTTTCTCTTTCAAATGCGCGGCTGTTGCATCTAAGGTTTCATAAAATGTCTCCCCGTATTTTCTGATGATGGAATCTTTTAAAAAGACATAGGCAGGCACTTTCAACTTCTTGCCCAAAGAACAGGCTGCTTTACACAAATCCTCTCTAGGCTCATAGTTCATATACTCAATACCAGGATCAGACTTGCTTTTAGATAGTTTGATTGGGAACAAATGACAGCTGATGGGCTTTTTCCAAGGAATTTTACCATCGTTATAAGCCTGTTCAAAAGCACATTTGATAATACCCTCTTTGTCTTTGTAGCCATATGCACAAATTTTACCATCAATGGTAGGGGTTACCCAGCCAAACTCTCTGTCATATAAATAAGGTCCCACTTGTTTGATTTCCTTAATCCCTTCCTTCGTCATGTAAGGTTTCACTATCTCAAAAAAATCTTTCACGTACTCTTTTTCTTTATTCTCTAATGGAGCGCCAGCATCTCCATCTTCACAACAACCACCTTTACACTTAGACAAATCACAGACAAACTGTTCTTCCACTACTTGGTCGCTTACTAAAACATGGTCAATAATAATCATATGCTAATTTGTGCTGTAAAGATAGTTTTATTTCCATCGCAAAGTGTTCACCATATGTTGCATATCTTTCAAAAGGTATTGATTGATAGGCGCTAAAGAGTCTTCATTAGGTGTAGTCTCGAAATACAATGCTGCTCTTAAAAAATGTCTAGTAGAATCGGTTGCAAAAAACTGATAAGATGTGGCAACATCGCCTCCAATATGAAAGAACACTCCTTTTATATTTTGATTGATTTCAAATGCAGAATCTTCAATAAAATTAGCCCTACTATTATGATTGTTGGCAAATGTATAAGCGTCCCTCACTAGGGTATCTAATCTAATGGTAGTATTGATTTTATTATAACTCAAATATAAAGTAGCACCAAATAATGGATATTTTATATTTAACCAGGCTTCTTTGGATTTGTCTTTACCCAGATAACTCACTTGTTTGTCTATCACTGCATAGGTAGGATATTCAAAAGAATAGGGATAATCTTTTTCGCTGAATAGTTTATATTGCTTAGCTGGTAAATCAATTTGCTGATACCCTTTTGGTTTAATGGAATAGGGCTGATTGCAACCCAATCCAGCTATAATAAAAAAAAAGAAATATTTACGCAATCGCATCTGTTCCAGTAATATTTATGGGCGCAATGATTAATTGTAATTTATGTATTCTATTTTTTTGAATTTCTAAAACGGTAAAACTAAATTGCTTATACTTAACAAGTTGTTGTAACACTGGAAAAGAACCCGCTAATTCTAAAAACAGCCCAGCAACCGTATCGCTCTCCCCTTTAACTTCATTAAAAAATGAAGTAGGAAGGTCTAAATGATTACACAAGTCAATGATAGCCGTTTTTCCCTCTATGATATAATGATAGGGATCGATTGTTTTAATGGTAGATTCTTCTTCATCAAACTCATCTTTAATATCTCCTACAATTTCTTCTAAAATATCTTCCAAAGTTATGATACCGCTGGTTCCCCCAAACTCATCCACCACCACAGCAAAATGAATTCTCTTGGTTTGAAACTCTTTTAATAAATCTTCAATCATTTTTTGTTCATGTACAAAATAGGCAGGTCTAATTAAGCTATGCCAATTAAAGCTTGCGTCTTTTTGCAAGTGTGGCAGTACATCTTTAGTATGTATCATTCCTGCAATAGAATCCAAGTCTTCTTTATACACCGGAAATCTACTATAATTATACTCTTTGATATTGTTGAGTAAATCATGAAAAGAAATGGTCTCATCCACCCCGTAAACATCTAAACGGGTTTTCATAATTTGCTTAACGGTAATATTGCCGAATTTTACAATTCCTTTTAAAATTTTCTTTTCATTCTCTTGTTGATTAGGAGAAGTAGTTAGATCAATAGCATGATCTAATTCCTCAATACTATAAGAGCTGCCTGAATTATTATTGGCTAATTTATTTTCAATAATATTGGTATACTTTACCATCCATGAACTTGGCCTTGCAAAAAGAAAATATACTATTTGAATAATTAGGCCAAAATCTTGAGCGAATCTGATATTGTTTTGAGTCGCCATTACCTTTGGCATAATTTCTCCAAAAAATAACAACATTAAAGTAACAGCAATTACTTTAATGATAAACTCAAATCCTGGAATAGGTATTTGCTCAAAAATAAATGCATGATCAATTAAAATATTAGCGATTAAAATGATGCAGATATTGATAAAACTATTCGCAATTAACATGGAAGTTAATAGCTTTTTAGGATCGTCTAATAACAAAACAATTCTTCTTAATGGAGTATGTTTTTTTGATTTTAATACTTGCAAGTCTTTATAAGAAAGCGAGAAAAATGCTACTTCAGACCCTGCAATCACAAAAGAAAAAAACAGTAATACAAACATCAATAATAAAAGTCCGGTATCGCCTTGTATTTTAGCGAGATCAAAATAAGCTGATGATTGAATAGATAAAAATCCCGAGTGATAATCCAATGGAGTGTTAATTTATAACCGAAAGTTACTATATTTTTTGAAAATCAGATTGTAAGAACTCATTAAGCAATTTAGGGAAGGCTAATTTTTGCAATTGCTTAACGCTTACCCAGTTGGCCTTTGATAATGTTGACGGTATGGTTTTTAATGGAACCACAATAAACCTAGCCTGAATGGTTTGATGGGTTAATTGCTGTTTATAAGGAGCGTAAATACGAATGCCTGCCCTATCTATAGCCTTCACAGTAATGGCTAATTGTGTTTTTAATACATTCAATAGGTAGGTTTCGGTTAAAGGCGCGAATGCATCTTGTTCTACTAGGTAAAACTGATGTAAATCCTGCCAGATATCCTTCCCTGTTCTTTTTTGAATAAACCAAGTTTGTTGATATTCAAAACAATAAAAATCAAAATTCCTTTTCTTTTTTTGAATCGTTTTTATTTTAACAGGTAATTGATTCACTTTATTCAAAGAAAATGCTACGCATTTATTTTGCAAAACACAATCATTGCAATTGGGCAATGCTGGCTTGCAAATAGTTGCGCCAAAATCCATGATGGCTTGATTGTATTGACCAGGATATTTTTTGGATAAATTTTGATGGGCCAAGTCGTTAAATTGCATTAACCCTTCTTTAGAATCAATGGGGGTTTCAATTCCATAAAATCTCGCCAAAACCCTGTAAACATTGCCATCTACAACAGCATGAGGTAAATTAAAAGCAAAAGAAGCTATCGCACTAGCAGTGTAAGGGCCAATACCTTTTAAGGTTATTAAGGTTTCATAAGTAGATGGGAAAACTCCCTTGAAATGTTGTACAATCCACTTAGCCGTAAACAATAAATTTCTACAGCGATTATAATATCCAAGGCCCTCCCATAATTTAAAAACTTTTTCTTCTTTGGCTTTCGCTAAATCAAAAATAGTAGGAAACTGATGGATAAATTTTTCGTAATAAGCCCAACCCTGTTCTACCCTGGTTTGTTGTAGAATAATTTCACTCAACCAGATTTTATATGGATTTTTTTCTCCCTTCCATGGCATCACTCGAACATTTTGATCTTTGTCCCATGCTAATAAGAGGTCAGTGAATTGTTTTGCCATCGAATTGTAAAAATCGATTAAAAAACATGAATTTTTATTAGAACCACCCCTTTTTTGTTGATTATAAATAACATTTATTTTATATATTAAATTAAAATATGTGTATTTAGCTTAAATTATGCACTAAAATGAATAAAAAATAAGAATATAGTTGTAAAAAGCTAAAAATTGATTTATTTTTAAGACTGAACCCCAAAAACCAACTCATGAGAAAATCTGATTTAATCAATCAAATCTCTGAAAAAACAGGAATCCCTAAAGTAGATGTTTTAGTCACTTTAGAAACTATGTTTAAGGAAGTAAAAGAAAACTTGTCAAACGGCCAGAACATCTATATTCGTGGCTTTGGCAGCTTTATTACTAAGAAAAGAGCCGCAAAAATTGGGCGTAATATTAAAAAGAATATTGCGGTTGAAATTCCTGAACATTTTATTCCTGCATTCAAACCTGCAAAAGAATTTGTAAACGATGTGAAAAGCAAGCGTAAGTAGTTACCTTTGCCCGAAATTGTCTTACATTGAAAAAACCTCAAGTTTTTGTAGTTATTATTGCCCTGGCTTTATTGGGATTACTCTATTTTGTAGCTCCTAGATCTAACAATGAGCAAAAGCCACTTACCAGCAATTCTACTGAAAATCAATCAGTTACAAATCAATCGGTTATCAACGATGCCAAAACCAGCCTAAGTGCTGAATTCAAGATTTCTTTATTAAGTCTTGAAAATCAATTAAATAGATCTAAAAATACAGCTGATAGCTTATTGTATACCCAAAAATTAGCACGTTTTTGGGCGGATTCAGCCAATCGTCTCAGCCCTTATTTATATTATACTTACAGTGCTGCTTTGTTGGAAAATTCTGAAAAAAGCCTCACTTTTGCAGCCCAGCAGTTGATTGATAACTTAATCACGCCGGATGCACCCCCAGCCCTTCTTCCATGGATGGCCGGAAATGCAAAAGTTCTTTTAGAGAAAGCATTGGAAATCAATCCAAATAACGACAGTGCCATTATTAATTTAGGCGCCTGTTATTTATTCGGAAATATTTCAGACAACCCTATGCAAGGTATATTGAAAGTAAAGCAAGTAGTGGACAAAAATCCACAAAATGCTTATGGACAATTTATACTAGCATTAGGAGGCAAGAAATCTGGTCAGTATGATAAAGCCATTGAAAGATTGCTCATTGTAGTTGAGTTACAACCATCTAATTTGGAAGCCATGGTTCACTTAGCTGAATGTTATGAATTAGCCAATAAAAAAGAAGATGCCATCCAATGGTACACTAAAGTCAAAGACCTAGTGAATATACCTGATGCAAAAGCTGCTCTCACTAAGAGGATCAAAGAACTAAAGAAATAAAATTTTTTAATAACATAAATTATCGGACATGCCTTGTGGTAAAAAAAGAAAGCGTCATAAGATTGCTACACACAAAAGAAAAAAACGTTTAAGAAAGAATCGTCATAAGAAGAAGAATAAATAGTTCTTATATGATACTAGCGTATTACAAT
>CANHUW010000058.1 GCA_947463975.1 Bacteroidota bacterium | reverse complement strand
TTGCTTATCTGGATTAAAATGCTGGTCCATAAGAAATAGTTTAAATACCCTAAATGGGTGATTTTCAGCAAAAATACGGCTGAATTAGCCTTTTTTAGACAGTTCCTGTACTAATATTTCGAGTTCTTTGACTCTTTTTTCTAATTCTGGGAGGTTTTTAACGTAAACCTGAGACCTTAGAGCAGTCGTATGGTCAGCTGCGGGATGTCCTGTAAGGGTTTGATGAGGGGTTTTGATGGTTTTGGTTACACCACTTTGAGCAGCCAATTTGGTGCCATCTGCAACTGAAATATGGCCAGCAAATCCCACTTGTCCACCCACCATTACACTTTTTCCAATTTTAGTACTACCGCTGATACCAGTTTGCGCAGCAATTACCGTATTGTTTCCCACTTCAGCATTATGGGCAATTTGAATAAGGTTATCTAGCTTCACCCCTTTTCGAATGATGGTAGAACCTATAGTAGCTCTATCAATGGTAGTATTGGATCCAATCTCTACATCATCTTCAATGATTACATTACCTAATTGAGGTACTTTTTGAAAACTACCATCTGCTTTGGGTGCAAATCCAAATCCATCACTTCCAATAATACTACCTGCATGAATAGTTACATTGTTGCCAATCACACCATCATGATAAACCACTACTCCTGGATGAATGGTTACATTGTTACCGATGTGTACATTTTCACCTATAAAAACATTGGGATAAATTTTTACATTGTCTCCAATTTGTACATTTTCTGAAATACATGCAAAAACACCTACAAAATGTTGAGCACCTAGTTTAGCTGTGGATGCAATATGAGAAGGTGTTTGAACGCCTACCACATTTGCAGCTTTTAATTCTTGGTATTTTGTGAGTAGGGTAGCAAATGCTGCATAAGCATCTGGTACTCTAATTAATGTTGCTGAAATTTTTTCTTTTAAAACCAAACTATCATTGATGATTACAATAGAGGCTTTAGTAGAATATAAAAATTCTTCGTATTTGGGATTAGCTAAAAAAGAAATTTCTCCAGCCTTCGCTTCTTCTATTTTACCAAATTGGGTTACTTCAACGGTTGCATCACCTTCTACTTTTCCTTCTATTATTTGGGCAACTTGTTGTGCGTTAAATGCTAGCATGAGTTAATGTTTTTGGGGGTATTCATCATTCAGCGAACAAATGTAAAATTTTTTTACCGGGGCTGAAAGACTTTCGTTGATCAAAGCATTCTGGATATCTGAAATATTGGCAATTTCTCCCGATTTTAGTAATATTTTGATGGTTTCTTCTTCGGCATGGTACATGGTATTGGAAGTTTCGCCCTTGAAGCATAAATAGGGTAGTTCTGAAGCAGTTAAATCAAATTTACTTTTTACCTTATCAGCGCTAAGTGAAAATTGAGTTACTTCAATTGGATTAGACTGCATATAACATTTGAAAATCTGTCTGTTTAAAAAGCGAGAACACAAAATGGACAAAACTTTATCAGCATGATGTTGCCATTGTTTGATCGCAAATAATATATCGGTGTCGTCTAAATTACAAAACGCATTTAAATCTATAGAGGCTAGTTGGCCATCAAACTTTTCTAAAAAATAATCCAATACACCACCAGTTGCAACTTCTTTATTATTATCTTGAAACAATGCTTGAGCTCTTTCAATAATCTTCACCAACATATTTTCACTAGCTACAACTGTTTTGTGTCTGTAAACTTGCCAATACATTAATCTTCTTGAAACAAGGAATTTCTCTACGCTATTCAATCCTTTTTCTTCAACAACTAATTCATTGTTATGGACAGTCAACATCTTAATGATTCTTTCGTAACCAATTACACCTTCACTCACTCCTGTAAAAAAGCTATCTCTAGATAGATAGTCTAATCTATCCACATCTAATTGTCCGCTAATTAATTGATGTAAGAACTTTTTTGGATATTGATTGGTGAAAATTTGAATGGATAAATCTAATCCACCTTTTAAAATGGGATTATCTGATTCGTTTAACGAATTCATGATCAACAAAGACATGGATTCATGATGCACACCTTTTAACAGAACTTTTTCTAAAGCATGTGAATAAGGTCCATGTCCAATATCATGTAGTAGAATAGCAGCTTTTGCAGCCTTTGCTTCTTCATTGGTTATTTCAATGCCCTTATCTCTTAATTCTGTAATAGCGATGGTCATTAAATGATAGGCACCCAAGGAATGATGCAATCTGGTATGCACTGCTCCAGGATATACCAATTGCGCCATAGCCATTTGCTGAATACGACGTAACCTTTGATAAAAAGGATGTTTGATGATTTCAAATACCAACGGATCGTTGATGGTAATGAAACCGTGAACGGGGTCGTTAATAATTTTTCTTAAAGTAGATGCCATAAAGTTATACTGATTCAAAGGTACGAAATGTGAATAACTCCTGGCGCTTATTTAAAGCCCTGATTTCACAAAAAACTATATTTGTAGGGTTACTTACTACCCTATAAATCAATCCATAGCATGAAATTGACTCAAACCACATTGGATAAATTGGAAGATATTTTAAGCGAATCTGAATTTGTAGTTAGATACGAAAGAGGAAACTTTCAAAGCGGATGGTGTTTGTTAGAAGCAAAAAAAATCGTGGTCTTAAATAAGTTTTTGAATTTAGAAGCTAGAATTAATACCTTATTGGAATTGATTCCTCAGTTAGATATAGAATTTGATAAATTAACGCAGGCTTCTCAAAAATTATATGAAGAGGTTCAAAAACTTTCTTTGACGGAAGCGTCTGCTTAAAATTTTAATAATTTGTTTGACATTACCATCTTAGGATCTGGCACCAGTACTGGAGTTCCTCTAATTGGGTGTCAATGTGCGGTTTGCACATCAAGTAATCCCAAAGACAAGCGTTTAAGAACCAGTATTAAAATTAGTTCACCGACCACTACTGTGGTGATTGACACCACACCAGACTTTAGGTATCAAATGCTAAGAACACAAACAACACAGTTGAATGCAGTTCTTTTTACCCATCCACATAGAGATCATTATGCAGGATTGGATGATATAAGACCCTATAATTTTTTCTCTCATCAGCCCATGCATATTTATGCCAATGAATTAACGCAGGTGGCCATAAAAAGAGATTTTTATTATGCATTTGAAGAGAAAAAGGATGTTGGATTACCAGAGATGATATTGCATACTATCGATAAGGAACCATTTACCATTGGGGATATTCCCTTTATTCCTATTCAAGTAATGCATAGAGAAATGCCCGTACTGGGTTTTAGAATAGGTGACTTTACTTATATCACAGATGCCAATTTTATTGACGAGGAAGAGCAAATAAAAATTAAGGGTTCCAAAGTATTAATTTTAAATGCGCTAAGGCCAGAGCCGCATCCTACACATTTCACGCTACAGCAGGCTTTGGATATGGTTGATGTATTGGATGTGCCGCAAGTATACTTCACGCATTTTAGTCATCAAATAGGTTTGCACGAAGAAAGAGCTAAAAGTTTACCCAAGGGAGTTCAATTAGCATATGATGGCTTAACCTTTTCTGTGTAATTTTTCCATTTATTTATAAGGTATAAATACGTAATGTAGATACAGTCTAATATTTTATTTATGTTGAAATAAATAAAATGAAATCAAATTGGAAAGCGTATTTTATTTTTTCTGAAAAAGAATTAAAAGCAATAGTAGTGATTGGTGTATGTATTATTGCAAGCTCTGCCATAGCCATTTTGTTTCCAGCTAAAAAACAAACGCTCCAATTATTTTATTTTGATCCTAATACATTAGATAGTAATGCTGCAATGAAATTAGGCATACTTCCAAGACAATATAGTACGCTTTCAAGATTTAGAAAAAAGGGGGGAAGATTTTACAAAGAAGATGATTTATTAAAATGGTATGGTGTATCTGATGCAATGTTAAAACAGCTTTTACCATATGTTCGTATTTCAACACCCAAGTTTAGAAAGGATCGGCCAAGATATGCAAGAACCTTATTGTCAAAATTTGGCATCAATCATATGGACAGTCAACAATTAGCGGCAATAGGGATTAGGCCATATCTAGCCGCTAGAATTATCCAATACAGGACTTATTTGGGAGGATTTGAGTCTAATAGTCAACTTAAAAAAGTGTATGGACTTACCGATTCAGTATACCATCTACTACTGCAAAATCTGCATCATTATCCTGGTACAAAACCCAAAATGCATTGGCAAACAATGCATTATAAACAACTTGCTTCTTTAGGCATATTTGAAAAGAGGGAAATATGGGAGATTATTAACAGAAGAAATGAGCAAGGTGAAACATTGGATTGGTATAATGTAGTAACTCAATTTGATCTTAGTAGGGAACAGGCAAAGCTTTTGAAGAACAGAACTGATATTCGGTAATTGGACAAAGAATTATCCAAAAAATTTGATTTTTTAAAAAATTTGCTTAGTTTGGATCTAGGAATTTATTCCTTGTTCCCGATTGCTTGCTAAAAAAAATTCCCTCCTGAGAAATCGAGAGGGATTTTTTATTTATGCTATCTTTTGAAATCTTATTGTGCTTTCTTGAATATTTGATTCACAGCACCCCCTAACATAGGGAATTTTTCTTTCACAAAAGCAGCAATGGTTTCAATAGATTGTTTTGCTTGCTCTGGAGTTACTCCTGCTTCTTTTACTAAACGGTCAATTAGTTCTTGCATAATTTTTTATTTTAATTTTTATAAAGACAATTTTTTAAGCAACTTTTAAAGCACTCAATTTGCTCTTATCAAACATTTGCTTTGCATAATCTAATGTAACATGAAATTCCTTGGTATCAGTTCCTGGTAATTCAAACATGGCTTGTGTGAATAAACTCTCACAAATACTTCTTAATCCTCTTGCGCCTAATTTGTATTCCATTGCTTTGGAGGTAATAAAATCATATACTGCAGGATCAATGGTTAATTTGATTTTTTCAATATCAAATAAATGAGTGTACTGTTTGATGAGGGCATTTTTAGGCTCTGTTAAAATGCTTCTTAATGTTTCCGCGTCCAAAGGTTCTAAATGTGTTACAATAGGTAAGCGTCCTAACATTTCAGGTATTAGTCCAAAGCTCTTGATGTCTTGCGCATTTACAAAACGCAATAAATTCTTTCTTTGTAATTCTTGCTCGTCTTTATTTACACTAAATCCAATGGCATTGGTATTAATTCTTCTAGCAATGATTTTATCAATGCCATCAAAAGCACCTCCGCAAATAAATAAAATATTCTTAGTATCTACTTTGATCATTTTTTGATCAGGATGCTTTCTTCCGCCTTGAGGGGGTACTAATACTTCGGTACCTTCCAGCATTTTTAATAAGCCTTGTTGTACACCTTCTCCGCTTACATCTCTAGTAATGGAGGCATTGTCACCTTTGCGAGCAATTTTGTCAATCTCGTCAATGTATACGATGCCTCTTTCTGCAGCTTCCACATCGTAGTCGCAGTTTTGTAGTAATCTGGTCAACATGCTCTCTACATCTTCGCCCACATAACCTGCTTCTGTAAATACGGTAGCGTCTACGATGGCGAAGGGAACATTCAATAATTTAGCAATGGTCTTTGCTAATAAAGTTTTTCCAGTACCTGTTTCGCCAATCATAATCACATTACTCTTTTCTATCTCCACTTCGTTCTTTGTATTCGTAGGGAGATTGATGCGCTTAAAGTGATTGTATACGGCAACAGATAATATTTTCTTTGCTTCATCTTGTCCAATGATATATTGATCCAAGAAAGCTTTGATAGCAATGGGTTTTTGAACTTTTAAATCACCCGCTTTGCCATCTACTTTTTTCTGATGAAACTCTTTATCAATAATTTCATGAGCATGCTCAATACAATGCTCGCAGATATGTCCTTCCTGACCTGCAATTAAAATCTTGACCTCGTCTCTGCTTCGTCCGCAAAAAGAACAATGTATGGTGGCCGATTTACTCATTTTCATTTTTCTTTAATTATAAAGATTTTGCAATCTTATCAACGATACCATATTGAACAGCTTCTTCTGCGTTCATCCAATAATCTCTATCAAAATCTGCCATAATTTGTTCCATCGTTTTACCACAATTCTTGGCTAATATTTGAGCACCCAATTCTTTAGTTTTTCTAATTTGCTCTGCTTGTATTTCTATATCTGCACTGGTTGCTTGGAAATAGCCACCCAAACTTGGTTGGTGAATCATTACTTCGCCATGAGGAAAAATAGTACGCTTGCCTTTCTCTCCCATGCTTAATAAAATAGAACCCATACTTGCTGCCAATCCCATACAGATGGTATGCACTGGGCTTTTGATAAGGTTCATTGTATCAAACATGACCATACCAGAAGTGACTACACCACCTGGGCTATTGATATAAAAATGAATCTCAGCACCTGGTTTGTCTGCGTCTAATAACAATAATTTTGTTACAATATCTTTTGCAGATTTATCATCTACTTGACCCCATAAATAAATAGCTCTTTTTTCAAAGAAAATTTGTTCCAT
Source organism: Bacteroidota bacterium (assembly GCA_947463975.1). GTDB lineage: Bacteria > Bacteroidota > Bacteroidia > Chitinophagales > Chitinophagaceae > Sediminibacterium. Next base: position 2,441 of record CANHUW010000058.1, on the reverse strand, counting down.
CTTTCTATTTAAAAAACTAGGAGCACTCTCTTCTTTTTTATCTGCTTTTGGTTCGTCGTCTTCTTCCATTAAAAATGCGTTCTTGATAATCATATATACTTATTTTTTCACTTTGCGTGGGTTAGTTAATAATACCTCATCTACCAATCCATAGGCCTTTCCTTCTGCAGCAGTCATCCAGAAATCTCTATCACAATCTTTGGCAACTGTTTCAGCATCTTTATGCGTATGAATGGCAATCACTTCGTATAATTCATGTTTCAATTTCTTAATCTCTCTAGCAGTAATTTCAATATCGGTTGCTTGTCCACCAATGGCGCCACTTGGTTGGTGTAACATGATTCTACTATGCTTTAATGCAGTTCTTTTTCCTTCTACGCCGGCACATAATAAGATTGCACCCATACTAGCTGCCATGCCAGTACAAATAGTCGCAACATCTGGACTAATAAATTGCATCGTGTCGTATATACCTAAGCCAGCATATACACTTCCGCCTGGGCTATTGATATACATTTGAATATCCTTGGTTCTGTCGGTGCTTTCTAAGAACAATAATTGCGCGGTGACAATATTGGCTACATAATCATTAATGCCTTCCCCTAAGAAAATAATACGGTCCATCATTAAGCGGCTAAATACATCCATACTAGCCACATTCATGGGTCTCTCTTCAATAATATAGGGTGTAAGATTAGTTACACTATTTTGATATTGATGCAGGGTATTGCTACTAATTCCTCTATGCTTTACAGCGTACTTTTCGAATTCTTTTCCTAAGTTCATATGTTTGTTTTTCTAATGTAGTAAAGGTAAAACCTATTCCCCTAAGCTAGAGCAAAAAGGATGCCAAACTTAACTTGATTGTATAAAAAAAGGCCCTTCAGATGGTTCTAAAGGGCCTTTTGGGTATAAATCTTGTAAAAAAGCTTAGTGCTTGTGATTTTGTAATTTATCAGCAAACTTTTCGGCAGTTATTTTTTCTTCTTTAGCAGTCACTGTAGCTTCAACCGCTTGGAATAATTTATCCGTACTAATTCTATGGTAGCTATCTTCTACAAATTTTCTGTCCTGCATCATTCTGTTAGCATAATCTTCCATCCATTGGTCATTATCACCTAATGCACCTAATTGGCCACCCATATAACTCATCAATTGTTGTTTAGCAAAACCTTTCAAGTCTTCTGCGCCTACTTCAATCTTGTGTTCAGCAATTAATTGAGTGCTGATTAAAGTCCATTTTAATTGATCTTGGAATACAGGATATTCTTTTTCTGCTTCTTCCTCTGTTCTATGTTTGTCACCTCCATTTTGTAACCAACGCTTTAAGAAAGCTGTCGGGAATTCCATTGTAGTATTGTCAATTAAAGCATGATAAATTTGATCATGCACTTGATTACGTGCTTGTTGATCGTAATAACCTTCAATATCTTTTTTGATCGCTTCTCTAAATTCAGCTTCAGTTGTGATGGTTTGATTAGGGTAGGTAACTGTAAATAATGTTTCATCCAAAGGCGCTTTTTCTACTATGCCTACTTTAGTAATTAATATTTTAAAGTATTTTTCAGCATCATCTTTAGTTAATCCTAAATCTGACAAAATAATATCTAATTCTTTTTCCTCAAATGCTTTACCTATTTGGATTGTAACAGCATCATCTTTTTTCTTACCAATAAATTCTTTTCTAGTTTTTGGCGCAAAATATTTAATTAATAAAGAATTATCTTTAGATAATCCACCTTCAATTTCGTTACCAGATTTATCAGACTCGATGAAAGTTACATTTAAAACATTCTCTTCTGTTTCTGCAACTTCTGGTTCAGTCATATTGCCATTGCGTATCTGTAATCTTTCTACTTCTGCTTGAATCATTTCGTCAGTTACTTCTATCTTATAACGAGTAGCTTTGATACCTTTTGTATCTAATGTGAAGGAAGGCTTTAAGCCTACTTCAAAAGCAAATGTGTAATCCTTTTGTTGATTAACATCCATCGCTGGAAACTCGGAAGTTACAGGTAATGGCTGCGCAAATATTTCTAATTTTTCTTTAGCAATATATTGGTTCATTTCGTTTTCCACTGTCTTAATCACTTCGTCTTGAAAAACAGATTGACCATACATTTTTTTAATTAAGCCAGCAGGCACCATTCCTTTTCTAAAGCCTGGGATATTTGCTGTTTTAGCATACTTCTTCAAACTTGTTTCATACCCCTTTAGGTAGTCTTCTTTAGTTAGGGTCACCGTTAATTTGTCATTTAAGGGTGCAATGTTGCTTCTTTGTATTGTTGCCATAAAGTAAAAATTTCTAGTTTTTCTAGTGTTTAAGGGGGGCAAAGGTAATAAAAAAAGGCCTCAAATCCGGCCTTTTTTGTAAAATTAGACCCTTCTAAAGGGCTATTGTGCGGATGGAGGGGGTCGAACCCACACGCCTCGCGGCGCTA
>CANHUW010000057.1 GCA_947463975.1 Bacteroidota bacterium | reverse complement strand
GGTAAACTCTCAAGAAATTACCACCTAAGATTTTTTCAATGTCAGTATCTGAATAGCCTCTTTTAATTAAGGCTTTGGTAAATTCTGGATAATCCACCACTGTTTTTAATTGTTTTGGTGCAGAGTCTATTCCATCAAAATCAGATCCTAGTCCAACATGATCTACGCCAATTAATTTTACAATATGATCCAAATGCTTCATTAATGCTTCTATATCTGGTTTGTTCGCATCTGATTCTTCTTTGTATTTTTCGGCCAATGTAGATTGCGCATATTCTTGTTGAATACCTGTTGCTAGTAATGCATCTAGTTCAGCTTTATGTTTTCTTCTGAAAGCCATGTTTTTTGCTTGGAATGTACTATCTACAAACGCAGAGAAGAAATTTAAATGAATCACACCTCCGTTTTTACCCACTGCCTTAATTTGATCATCTTTTAAATTTCTAGTTACTGGACAAATAGTATAAGCATTGCTATGTGATGCAATGACTGGTTTAGTAGTTGTTTTAATGGCATCCCAAAAAGTAGCTTCCCCCACATGAGAGATGTCTACTATCATGCCTAATTGATTCATTCTTTGAATGATTTGTTTTCCAAAAGAGGTTAAACCTCTTGGTCCTGTATATTTAGCGTTTTTTTCATCTGCATGAGAGCTTGCCCAACTTGGGGAGTTGTTCCATGTTAATGTCATATACCTTACACCTCTTTTATAAAATGTATCTAGTTTATTGATATCATCTTCAATCATATGGCCACCTTCTACACCATATTGTGCAACTAATTTTCCTACTTTCAATGCTTTTTGAATTTGCATCCAATTTTTAGCAACTACCATTTTATCTGGATTTCTTGCTGCCACTGCATCCAATGTATCCATCTCTCTCATTGCCCAAGCATATGGATTCTTTTTATCACCATCACACCATATAGAGAATAATTGGTAATCTAAGCCACCTTCTTTGAATCTTTTTAAATCCGAATGATTGATCCCTCTCAAATCTTGGTCTAAACTAACTTTCTTCTCAATACATGCTGTAACTGCATCATTGTGTGTATCAACTACCACTGATTTAAAATGTATAGATTGGGCTTGAGCACCAATAGAAAGGGCCATAAAAACGGGCACTAAAATTTTCATAAGAAGGGAATGTTTTAATTGACAACTAAAATAACTATTTTTGCGCACAGAAAAACGACTATGCTAGATAAATTAGAGGCCATAAAAGCTAGATTTGACCAAGTTGGGGTGGCTTTGACCAATCCAGAAATCATTAATAACCAAACTGAGTTTGGAAAAATGAGCAAGGAATATCGTTCCCTGGAGAAAATAGTTATTCCATATGAGCGATATGTGAAAGTATTGTCGGAACATAAATTTGCAAAAGAGTCTTTGAATGGAGATGATGCAGATATGCGTGAATTGGCTAAAATGGAATTGCCCGATTTAGAGGAAGAAAAAGAGCGATTAGAAAAAGAATTGACAAAATTATTGATTCCAAAAGATCCACAGGATGATAAAAATGCTATTATAGAATTAAGAGCAGGAACGGGTGGTGATGAAGCAAGTTTGTTTGTGGGTGATTTATTGACGATGTATACTAGGTATTGTCAAAAGAAAGGATGGAAAGTGGCTATTGCTAGTGAGAGTGAAGGCTCTGTTGGTGGATACAAGGAAGTGATATTAGAAGTAACAGGGGAGGATGTATATGGCACTATGAAATTTGAAAGTGGAGTACATCGTGTTCAAAGAGTTCCCAGTACAGAGACTCAGGGTAGGGTGCATACATCTGCTGCAACTGTAGCAGTAATGCCAGAAGCGGAGGAAGTTGATTTTGTCTTGAATCCTGCAGATGTTAAAATGGAGACTGCTCGAAGTGGTGGAGCGGGTGGACAGAACGTGAACAAAGTAGAAACTAAGGTAATGTTGACGCATATACCTACGGGTACCGTTATTGTATGTCAAACAGAAAGATCTCAGTTAGGCAACCGCGAAAAAGCAATGGGTATGCTTCGTACTAAATTATTTGAAGAACAAGTGCGTAAGCAAGAAGATGAGATTTCAAGACATCGTAAAACATTAGTAAGTACTGGAGATAGAAGTGCGAAAATAAGAACATACAATTGGCCACAAGGCAGGGTAACTGACCATAGAGTAAATGTTACCTCTTATAATTTAGATGCTGTTGTCAATGGAGACATTGAAGAATTTATCGAAGCATTACAGATGGCAGAGAATGCAGAAAAAATGTTGGTACAAAACTAATTTATTTTGCTAGGCTTTGCTCCCATTGCCAAGCAGTCAACATCATTTCATCTAATCCAAATTTACAATTCCAGCCTAATTGTTTCACAGCTTTATCGTTATTGGCATAAATAGCTACAATGTCTCCAGCGCGTCTTGGTCCAATCTCATAATTTAATTGAACACCACTTACTTTCTCAAAAGCTTGAATAGCTTCCAGTACCGTGATACCATTCCCTGTTCCTAAATTAAATATTTCACAAGATTTTTCTTGATTGTTCTTGATAGAATATTGTAAAGCTAAGGTATGGGCATGTGCGATATCACAAACATGAATATAGTCTCTAATACAAGATCCATCTCTTGTATCATAATCTGTTCCATGCACTTGCATCTTTGGTAATTTTCCAATGGCGGTTTGGGTAATGGCCGGCACTAGATTTTGAGGACGACCTATGGGTAATTCTCCAATAGCAGTGCTTGGATGTGCACCCACTGGATTAAAGTATCTTAATAAAATCGCAGAAATAGGATAGGTGTTTGCTGTATCTTTTACAATTACTTCACCCATTTGCTTTGTTGCGCCATATGGTGAAGCTGCTGCTTGTAATGGAGTGGCTTCTGTTACGCTGCTAGCATCAGGATTGCCATATACAGTACAAGAAGAAGAGAAGATAAAATGCTTGGCATTGTACTTCACCGACATCTGTAATAAATGCACCAGAGAGCATAAATTATTTTCGTAATAATCCAAGGGTAATTCAACAGATTCTCCCACCGCTTTGTAGGCTGCAAAATGAATAATACCCGTAATGCCTGGGTTTTCTATGAATATATTTTCAGTGTCAACCTTGTCTGTTAAATCAACTGTATAATTTTTGATTTTTTTTCCAGTGATTTTTTCTATGCCTACTAAAGATTGATCACTTGCTCTTGAAAGATTATCTACCGAAATAACATTGAATCCGTTCTCGATTAAATCCACAATAGTATGTGCTCCAATATAACCGCAACCGCCAGTGACTAAAATAGTTTGCATTAAAAAAATTTAGAATACAAAGAAACGAAAAAAATAGGATACTATCCCTTGGAGGGCAGGGTAAATCCAAGGGTGGTGCCCACATTTATTTTACTTCTAACTTGTATACTTTCTCCATGAGCTTCAATAATATGTTTGCAAATAGCTAAACCTAATCCAGTGCCACCCACTTCTCTACTTCTGGCATCATCTGTTCTGTAAAAGCGTTCAAATAATCTTGGTATATGCTCTTCTGCAATACCAATACCATTATCGCTTATTTCAATCAATACTTTTTTGTCTTCTAATACATATATGCTAGCTGTAATCTCTCCATCTTGCTTACCATATTTGATTGCATTGGTAATAATATTGGAGAGTACTTGATAGATTTTATTTTTATCGGCAAATACTTGAATAGGCGTTTCGCATCCTTTCTTAAAATGAAATTGCACCCCCTTTTTCTCCAACTTAAAACTCAGGTTATTTACCACATCTTTAATGGTATCTTGAATCATAAATTGGTGTTTTAATAAAGGCTCTTTATTAATCTCCAAATTAGTAATGATATCAATGTCATTTACTAATTGAACCAATCTTTGAACATTAGCTTGTGATTTGCTAATGTATTTCATCGCTGCAGTACTATCTTCTACAGCACCATCTGATAAAATTTCTAAATAACCTTGTATAGAAAAAATAGGTGTTTTAATTTCGTGAGAAAGATTTTGTAAAAACTCTTTTCTAAACTCCTCATTAGATTGTAATTTTTTAATCTCTTCAAATTTTTGTTCAGCCCATTCTTCTACATCTTCTCTTACCTCGTCAATGCCTTTTTTAGGAAGAATATATTTTTGATAAGCTTCTTCTCTTTTGGTCGCTTTGGTTTGTGAAATCAGTTTGTAGATTAATTTAATTTTTCTATAAATAAAGAAATCCAAAATACGATCCAGAATTAAATAGATGGCTATAAAACAAGCAATAAAATAGGCTAATAACACCTTCCAATCTTGGAACCAAACAAAAACACTTAAAGCAATAAGGCTCGACAGCAGCAAAGCAGTTAATGCAGCCAATTGTTTGGGTGATAAATTTTTGTCTTTGAACATTTGGAATTTGCCTTAATGGCTAAGGCGAAGGTAGAAAATTATAATCAATACTTGCTAGTAATCGAACTTATAACCCACCCCTTTTACTGTAGTGATAAGGTCAATACCCAACTTTACTCTAATTTTTCTAACGTGAACATCAATCGTTCTATCTCCCACAATAACATCGTTGCCCCATACTTGTGATAAAATCTCATTTCTAAGAAATACTCTGCCAGGTTGAGCTGCTAATAAGTACAATAATTCAAACTCTTTCTTTGCTAAAACAAAGATTTTAGAGTTGATGGATGTTTTATATTGTGTAGCATCAATGATCAAATCTTTTATTTGTATGATTTTCTTTTCTGAAGATGCGGGTTGTATTCTTCTGTACAAGGCATTAATTCTACTAACCAATACTTTAGGACTGATTGGTTTATTCACAAAATCGTCTCCTCCTAATTCTAAACCTTTAATATGAGAAGCTTCATCATTCAACGCGGTCAATAAAACAATGAATGTGTTGTCAAATTCTTTATTAGATCTTAAATATTCACATACCTCAAATCCATTTCTTTTAGGCATCATGATATCTAAGATGATGCAGTTTGGTTTGAATTGCTTGGCCTTTTCAATGGCTTCACTGCCATCTTTTGCAGAAGCTACTATATAGCCAGCTTTCTCTAAATGAAAACTAATGATTTCAACGATATCAGGTTCGTCGTCTGCAATTAAAATTTTGGTTGGGTTGCCTTCCATGATCTCACAAATTTAACCTTTATAAAACACAATTAATAGTTTGTCTTATATTATTAAATTGTTAACTCGTCATGCTCTGTAAAATATGTTTGATATAGGGATTATGAAGCTTTTCTCTACCTAAACTAGTTGCAGGACCATGTCCTGAATGTATTACCAAATCGTCCTTTAAAGGAATGATTTCTTTTCGAATGCTATGAATAAGATCTGATGGGTTACATCCGGGCAAATCAGTTCTACCCACTCCATCCATAAACACCAGATCTCCCCCAATAATAAAGTTTTGTTGCTCATGATAAAAGCAAAGACTGCCTGGTGAATGTCCCGGAGTATACAAGCAAATAAATTGATCTTTTCCAAATTGAATCAATTCATTTTGTTGTAAATATTTTACGGGCCCTTTATATGCTTCAGTAACAACTCCCCATTTGGCACTTGCTTCTGGAAGTCTATCAATGACTACTTGTTCATTTGCATGAAAATGAGCGGCTAATTGATAGGTTTCACTCACGAAATTGTTTCCAAACACATGGTCCAGATGACAATGGGTATTCAATAGTAAAGTGGGGGTTAATGCAAGATCCTCTAAAAAACTAGTAAACTGTTTGTATTCAACTCTGGTATACATACCAGGGTCGATGATGATGGCTTCTTTTTGCTCGTTGTATAAAATGTAGGTATTTTCTTGAAAAGCATTAAAGCAAAAAGACTGTATTTGAATCATGTGATCAACTTTGTATGGTATAATTATAAAGCTTGGCAGATTTTTTTTACCATGCTTGGGCCTTCATAAATAAATCCAGACCAAACCTGCACTAAGTCGGCACCTGCATCTATTTTTGATTGTGCATCAGCACCCGTTAAAATACCCCCACTGGCAATAATAGGGATGCGTCCATTTATCCCTTTGTATAAATAACGAAGTACTTCATTGGATTTATGTAACAAGGGTTGGCCGCTTAAACCTCCAGCACCAATAGCGCTTGCTTTAATTTGATTTGCTTCGGACAAAATAGTTCTATCTAAAGTAGTATTACTAGATACCAAGCCATCTATTTTAACTTCTTGTGTTAAAGCAATTATATCATCCAATGCACTTAGTTCCAAATCGGGTGCAATTTTTAATAATATGGGCTTGTTGTTTTTATTTACATCTTGTAATTCAGAAAATATTTTTCTTAATGCTTCTTTTTCTTGTAATGCTCTCAATCCTGGGGTGTTAGGTGAACTTACATTCACCACAAAATAATCCACCACTTCTTCTAAACCTTTAAAATTGATGCAATAGTCTTTCCATGCGTCTTCATTTTCGGTAACCTTATTTTTACCTATGTTTCCACCAATAATTAGAGGACTGTGTTCTTTTGCTTTTCTTTCTTTTAATCTCTGAGCAATTTTCTCCACTCCGTCATTGTTAAAACCCATTCTATTAATCAATGCTTTTTGATCGGGTAATCTAAATAATCTTGGAGCTGGATTACCTGCTTGTGGTAAAGGAGTGACTGTGCCAATTTCAATAAATCCAAATCCCAATAAAGCCAATACTTCTAAATGTTCTGCGTTTTTGTCAAATCCCGCTCCCAAGCCTACCGGATTAGGGAATTCTAAACCGAAGATTGTTTTTTTCAAACGAGTGGGATGGTATTGAAATTGATGGGCAAGCCAACTCTTCATAAAAGGTACACTCGATGCAGCATGAAGGCCTTTCATTGAAATGCGATGAGCCATTTCAGGGGGGAACAGAAACAAGGTATTCTTGACAAGAGGATAAATCATGCCCAAATTTACAATGAAATATTTAGTTGCATAAACAACCTTTTGAAAAAATGACTACTTTTAGGGTAGAATTGAGTGATTATTTAAAACTATTTTATGCAAGAAGCTTATATCGTAGCGGGTTTTAGAACAGCCATTACCAAGAGTAAGAAAGGTGGATTTAGATTTATGCGTTCTGATGAATTGGCTATAGAAGTGATTAAAGGACTCATGAAAACACTTCCTATGTTAGATCATAAATTAGTAGATGATGTGATTGTAGGAAATGCGGTACCGGAAGCAGAACAAGGTTTACAATTTGGAAGAATGATTTCTGCAAAAGCATTAGGAATTGAAGTGCCGGGAATTACTATTAATAGATATTGTGCAAGTGGTTTAGAAAGTATTGCTATGGCAACTGCAAAAATTAGAACAGGCATGGCGGATTGTATCATTGCTGGTGGAACAGAATCTATGAGTATGGTTCCCACAGCAGGCTGGAAGACAGTGCCTGCTTACTCTATAGCAGAGCAGGATCCTGATTATTATTTATCCATGGGCTTAACTGCAGAAGCAGTGGCAAATGAATACAAGATTAGTAGAGAAGATCAAGATGCCTTTGCATTGTCTTCTCATCAAAAAGCAAAAGCTGCTATTGATAATGGGTATTTCAAAAAAGGAATTCTTCCCATTGAAGTGCAAGAAAATTATATCAACGAAAAAAATAAAAAAGCAACACGTTCTTATATCGTAGACACTGATGAAGGTGTGCGAGCTGACACCACTATGGAAGCATTGGCTAAATTAAAACCTGCATTTGCAATGAAGGGTTCTGTTACTGCGGGTAATTCTTCTCAAACTTCAGATGGTGCAAGTTTTGTAATGGTCATGAGTGAGTCTTTAATGAAATCGTTAGGATTACAACCCATTGGACGGTTAGTCAATTGTGCGAGTGCTGGGGTGCATCCAAGAGTCATGGGAATAGGTCCAGTGGAAGCAGTGCCTAAGGTACTGAAGCAAGCGGGCATGCGTTTGGATCAAATTGATCTTTTTGAACTCAACGAAGCATTTGCTTCTCAATCTTTAGCAGTGATTAGAGCATTGCAATTAGATCCTCAAAAAGTGAATATAAATGGTGGAGCTATTGCCCTGGGACATCCATTGGGTTGTACTGGCTCTAAGCTAACTGTACAGATAATCAATGACTTAGAGAGATTAAACAAGCAATACGGTATCGTAACAGCCTGTGTTGGAGGGGGGCAGGGCATAGCTGGAATCATCGAAAGATTATAAATCTTTGTCGCTGGTCATTTTTCCTATTTTTTTGACCAAAAATTAAGTAGCTTAGACACTCATTATTTTTTAATAAGTAAATAAGCTCAGCACATGCGTATTATTCTTTTAGGTACCATTTTGGCAGCTTCAGTTTTGAATACTGGAGTAGTCAATGCACAAAAGTCTAAAAAATCAGCTACTCCTGTAACAGCAGTAGAGAAAGTAGACATTAACAAAGCCTTTAAAAACTGGAAGCCAAGAAATATTGGCCCTGCTTCTATGAGTGGTCGTGTTACTACAATTGATGTAGAAGTAAATAGCCCAAACAATATTTGGATTGGTGCTGCATCCGGTGGCGTTTGGAAAACAAATAATAGTGGTGTTAGTTGGACACCTGTTTTTGAAGACCAACCTATTATGAATATTGGGTCTTTAGCTATTCAACAATCTAATCCAAGTGTAGTTTGGGTAGGAACCGGAGAAGGTAATCCAAGAAACTCCATTAGCATTGGAGAAGGTATGTATAAAACTTTAGATGCTGGTAGAACTTGGAAGCGCGTGGGTTTAGAGCAAACCAGAAATATCCATCGTGTAATTATAGATCCAACCAATCCTAATACTGTGTATGCTGGTGCGATTGGTAACCCTTATGGACAAAGTAAAAATAGAGGTGTTTATAAAACAACGGATGGTGGTGAAACATGGAATCAAATTTTATATACCAACGACACATCTGGTCCTGGTGATATGATCATGGATCCAACCAATCCTAATAAATTATTTGTTGCGATGTGGCATCATTATAGAAATCCATATCATTTAGAAAGTGGTGGAAAGGGAAGTGGATTGTATATGACGATC
>CANHUW010000056.1 GCA_947463975.1 Bacteroidota bacterium | reverse complement strand
GAGATCATATTCAACATTTGTTAGAATACTATATGGGTAAGAATACTCCAGAGAGACAAGATTTTATTATCAATAATTTAAAAGTAGAATTAGATAAAGCAAATGATACACATAGTATTTAATACTGCAGATATTGCAGCCTTGGAAGCAGCTATAGCATTAGATGAAAGTCTTGCTGGAAAGATTATCGAAATAAAAGATGATTACGCAGTAGGCCCTTTGTTTAACATTGAAGAGACAGAAGGATTTCAATTAAGAAAAGAGTGGTGGTCTAGTGTGCTCGCTTATTCACCTTATACTGATCAATTAGATATTGTCGATGATCGTTTAACTGTACACCAATTAACCAATGCATTAAATCATGATGAGAATGAAAGTATCTGGATTTGGATGGGACAAAATGCACATGATGTTTGTGGTTATTATTGGTTAATGAGCCAGTTCAAAGAATATCAAGGGAGAATTCAAATATTGTATTTAAATAATTTACCTTTTTTAAATGAAAAGGGGCAATTGTTTTATCCAACTTATTTAAGTCAAATTCAGCCTAAAGAATTTTTAAAAGCTAAAAAATTAGCTAGACCCATTACTTTAAGTGAATTTGAATTAGATCCGGATGAGTGGAAGAAAATTTGTACAGAACAAGAAGTAGTGAAATTTTTAGAAGGCGGAAAAAAAATCGTAAACATGGACATCAATTTCTATGATAAAGAGATTCTTTCTTTATTGACCAAGAATGCGCAAAAATTGCCAAGTGCTTTATCCAATATTCTTGGCAAAATGAAAGTAAAAACGGGGGATGCATTTATTGTATATAGATTAAAAGCATTGGCTGAAATAGGTAAAATAGTTTTTATAGGTGATTGGGAGAAAGGCTGGAAAGATATGGTTATTCAAATGCCAGGTGGATCAAATCAAGTAGTCGAAGAATAATATTATTTTATGTCTATAGAAGTAAATGCAATTGATGTTAAGGCGGTAGATGAGAGAGGCGCTTTGCATTATTTTAGTACAGATAGAACTGGAGAATTTTTATTGGTTTATAGAACTGCTGGAACCATCAGTGGTCAACATTATCACAATGGCCTTCACAAAGGAAAAAATCCTGAAGAAATGCTATTGGTTCAGGGAGAAATTATTTTACAATGGAAGGATCTTCAGACGCAGCAAACTGGTATGCTCAATATCAAAGCTCCTTCAAGAGTAATCATTCCTGCTAAAATTTGGCACGAAGTAAAAGCAGTAACTGATATTGTTTTTATTGAATTAAATAGTTTGAGAGATGGAAGTGAAGATACGTATCGAATATAGTGTCTTCTAATAAGTATAAATATGGCAAAAGAAAAAAATTTAAGTAGAGTAACAGAAAATGAATCAGGGGTACAAGGACAATATAAAAATTGGTTCTTGGACTATGCTTCTTATGTAATATTAGAAAGAGCTGTTCCAGCTATTGAAGATGGCTTAAAGCCTGTTCAAAGAAGAATCTTACACGCCATGAAAGAAATGGATGATGGAAGATTTAACAAAGTGGCTAATATTATTGGACAGAGTATGCAGTACCATCCCCATGGTGATGCTAGTATTGGAGATGCATTGGTCAATATTGGACAAAAGAATTTACTGGTGGAAACACAAGGTAACTGGGGTGATGTAAGAACTGGTGACGCCGCAGCTGCTTCAAGATATATCGAAGCTAGATTAAGCAAATTTGCTTTAGAAGTGGCTTTTAATCCTAAAACTACTGAATGGGCTTTAAGTTATGACGGCAGAAAACAGGAGCCTGTTACCTTACCCATGAAATTTCCATTACTATTAGCACAAGGTGCTGATGGTATTGCAGTGGGTTTATCCACTAAAATCTTACCTCATAATTTTAATGAATTATTAGATGCCAGTGTTAAGTATTTAAAAGGCAGAAAATTTGAATTATTACCAGATTTTCAAACGGGTGGCATGGTGGATGCTTCTAATTACAATGATGGAAAAAGAGGAGGCAAAATTAGAGTTCGAGCACATATCGAAGAATTGGATAAAAAGACTTTAGTCATTAAAGATGTTCCTTATGGAGTAACAACTACTCAATTAATGGAAAGCATTACTAAAGCAAATGATCAAGGTAAGATTAAGATTAAAAAAGTAACGGATGTAACTGCTGCAGAAGTAGAGATTCAAATTGATTTAGCTACTGGGATTTCTCCAGATATTACGATTGATGCTTTATATGCCTTTACAGATTGTGAAATAAGTATTTCTCCGAATGCTTGTATTATTATTAATCAAAAGCCACATTTTGTAGGTGCCACTGAATTATTGAAGTATTCAGTAGATCATACTAAAGAATTATTAAAGAAAGAGTTAGAGATACAATTAAAGGAATTAGAAGAAAAATGGCATTTTACTAGTTTAGAAAAAATCTTCTTTGAAGAAAAGATTTACCAAGAATTAGAAAAGAAACATTTAAACTGGGATAAAGTTATTGACGCTATTGATAAAGCTTTCGAACCATTCAAGAAAAAGTTTAAAAAGCCAATTGAAAGAGCCGATTTATTAAAATTAACGGATAAACCTGTAAGAAGAATCTACAAGTTAGATATTGAAGATTTGATACAACAAATCAAGGATATAGAACAGACCATTAAAGAAGTTAAAAATAATCTTGCTAATCTGGTGGATTATGCAGTAAGTTATTATGAAAATTTACAGAAGAAATACGGAAAAGGCAAAGAAAGAAAATCAGAAATTAAAGAGTTTGATACGATACAAGTCAAACAAGTAGCTATTGCCAATACCAAATTATATATCAACAGACAAGAAGGTTTTATTGGAACCTCATTGAAGAAAGATGAATTCTTATGCGATTGTACAGATTATGATGATATTATCGCATTCACCAAGTCGGGTATCATGAAAGTGGTAAAAGTATCTGACAAAGTATTTATTGGTAAGGATATTTTGCACGCGGCAGTATTTCAGAAAAATGATGAGCGTACTACCTATAATATGATTTATGTAGATGGCGCCAATGGAATTAGTTATGCTAAAAGATTCAATGTTACAGGAGTAACTAGAGACAAAGAATATCCTTTAGCAAAATCCTCCGAGAAATCTAAAGTGCATTATCTAACTGTGAACGCCAATGGTGAAGCAGAGTCGGTAAAGATTATATTAAGTCCAAACTGTTCTGCAAGAATTAAAGAGTTTGATTTCTTTTTTGAAACATTAGAAGTAAAGGGAAGAAGTAGTGTGGGCAACCAGGTGACTAAATATCCCATAAAAAATGTAAAACTTAAAGAAGCAGGCAAGAGTACTTTAATGGGTAGAAAATTATGGTTTGATGATAAGTTTGGAAGACTCAATACAGAAGAAAAAGGAATTTACTTAGGCACTTTTGAAGATGATAAATTATTGGTGATCACTAAAGACGGTTATTATGAAGTAACTGATACGGAACAAACTCAAAGATTTGATCCAGAAAAAGTGATGTTTATTGAGAAATTTAATCCAGAAAAGATTATTACTGCAGTGTATTTGGATAGTGATAAATTACAATTCAATATCAAACGATTTAAGATTGAAACAACCACTTTAAAATCACCATTTATCTTTATTAAAGAGGGACCAGATAACTACTTGGCTGCAGTAAGTACCCATGTTGAACCCATTTTAGTAGTTCAATCTGGAAGAGGTGCACAAATTAGAAAAGCGAAGTTTAAAGTAAGCAAAATGGTGGATGTGATGGGAACTAAAGCGGTAGGTACCAAATTGGTTGACTTTAGTAAAACCATCGAAATGGAATGGGAAAATAAAGTAATTATAAAAGATCCTAATGATGAACAGCCTGAATTGTTCTAAATTTATATAAAACAAAGACTATGTCAACCGTAAAAGTGGGGGAGTTTAATTTATTGAGAGTGGATCGAAAGGTTGACTTTGGTTTCTATATGGACGATGGAGAAGAAGGTATTTTGTTACCCAAAAGATTTGTTCCCTCGGGTTTACAAGTGGGAGATACCATCAGTGTTTTTGTATATCATGATTCTGATAATAGATTAATAGCCACAACTCAGGAGCCATTGGCAGTAGTAGGAGATATTGCAGCTTTAAAAGTAATTTCAGTAACAAGACAAGGTGCATTTTTAGATTGGGGTTTAATGAAGGATTTATTTGTTCCAGTATCACAGCAACTTTCGACCATGAGAATTGGTGGAAAATATTTGGTCAAACTATATATAGATGCCCAAACAGGAAGAGTTGCAGCTACTGAAAAAATAGACAAGCAAATCAGTAATGATCAGCTAACAGTTAAGGAAGGAGACAAAGTAAAAGTTCAAGTTTATAGAGAGTCCGAATTAGGGTATGTAGTTATCGTGAACGGGGTACATCAAGGTTTGGTATACAAAAATGAAGTTTTCACCCATTTACACATAGGACAATATATTGATGAGGCTTTTGTAAAGAAAATTAGAGAAGGCAATAAATTAGATATAGGTATAGGTAAACAAGGGGTAGAGAAATTAACTGATGATCAATCTACTATTGTAAGACTACTGAAAATGCATAAAGGTTTTTTACCTTATCATGATAAGTCAAGCCCAGATGATATTTACGCTTTTTTTGGTATGAGTAAGAAAGCGTTTAAAATGAGTGTGGGTATTTTGTATAAAGCAAAATTAATCACCATAGAAGAAGAGGGTATTCGTTTAGTGCCTGAAAACCAGGAATCTACTTCATCTAATTAATTTTTTAATTAAAACTATTTATTATGGCAAAGGAAGTATTTATAGTAGCTGCAGTAAGAACCCCTATTGGTTCTTTCGGGGGTTCTTTAAAATCATTCACTGCCACTCAATTAGGAGGTATTGTTATTAAAGCATTGCTCGAAAAAGCTCAATTAGATCCATTTATAGTAGATGAAGTTGTTTTTGGGTCTGTCATTCAAGCAGGTTTAGGTCAGGCACCTGCGAGACAAGCTGCTATATTTGGAGGCTTGCCACATAAGGTAATATGTACGACGGTAAATAAAGTTTGCGCAAGTGGTATGAAAAGTATTTCACAAGCAGCACAATCTATTTTATTAGGAGATGCTGATATTATTGTGGCTGGCGGCATGGAAAGTATGAGTAATGTACCATTTTATAATACTCATCAAAGATGGGGTAATAAATATGGTGATATAACTGTATTGGATGGTTTAGCAAAAGATGGCTTGGTAGATGTTTATGATAAAGTGGCAATGGGTAATTTTGCAGATGTATGTGCAAAAGAGTATTCCATATCAAGAGCTGATCAAGATCTATTTGCAACTACTAGTTATCAAAAATCACAATTAGCCACCGAAAAAGGTTTATTTAAAGACGAGATTGTGCCTATTGTAATCCCGCAAAAAAAAGGTGATCCAATCATTGTAGATAAAGATGAAGAACCTTTCAATGTAAAGTTTGATAAGATGAATGCACTTCAACCAGCCTTTACTAAAGATGGTACTGTGACTGCTGCAAATGCAAGTACAATGAATGATGGTGCAGCAGCTGTTCTATTAATGAGTGGAGAAAAAGCAAAAGCGTTAGGATTAAAACCAATTGCAAAGATCATGAGTTACGCGGATGCTGAACAAGATCCAAAATGGTTTACTACAACTCCTTCTTTAGCTTTGCCAAAGGCTTTGGAAAAAGCAAATTTAACATTGGATCAAATAGATGCTTTTGAATTGAATGAAGCATTTTCTGTGGTAGGTATTGTAAATACCCAACTACTTAAGATTGACGCTTCAAAAGTGAATGTACATGGAGGTGCAGTCTCTTTAGGGCATCCATTGGGTTGTAGTGGTGCGAGAATTATTGTTACCCTTGCTCATATTTTACAACAAGATCAAAAGCAATTTGGAGCAGCTGCTATTTGTAATGGAGGCGGGGGAGCTTCAGCTATGGTGATAGAAAGGTGTAATTAGTCTTGATGGATTAGTCTTGATGGATCTGTTCAATGAGCTCATCCATCATTATACCGTAATGACTTTCATCATAAGTACATTCACCTTTTTTAATCAATAAAATTTGTGGAGATTCATGATGTACTTGAAAAACTTCCGCAATTGCATTAGAGATTGGTCTATAATTCAGTAAGTCCAAATAATAAAAATCAACTCCCTCTGGAGCAGTTGCTCTTTCAAATCTAGATAAAGCCATTTTCGAAATACTACAAGTGGTACTATGTTTGAATATAATTTGTGGAGTATTTGCCGAATTCAATTTGATGGTTTCTAATTGTTTTTCAGTAGTCAAAGGTATCCAGTTCATGTGAATGATTTTAGTGTAAAAATAATCAAATAATTCCAACTATTTTAATAGAATTGAACCCTTAAAGTTTTAATTGATTAACTTCACAAAATAATTCAAAGTATGCAGTTACAATTAAGCCATCCAATTTGTTTTCTTGATTTAGAAACTACTGGTATCAATGTAAGTCTTGATAAGATAGTAGAGATTGCCATTATCAAAATTATGCCAGATGGAACCAAACAAATTAAAAGAAAATTGGTCAATCCAGAAATGTCCATTCCTGCAGCTGCATCGGAAGTTCATGGCATTTCTAATGAGATGGTTAAAGATGCCCCTACTTTTAAACAAATTGCCAATGAAATAAAACAATTTATTGAAGGGGCGGATTTAGCAGGTTATAATAGCAATCGTTTTGATATCCCTATGTTGAATGAAGAATTTTTAAGATCGGGTATTCAAATTGATATGTTATCTAGAAAATTATTAGATGTTCAAAAAGTGTTTCATATGATGGAGCAAAGAACACTTTCTGCTGCATATAAATTTTATTGCAACAAGAATTTAGAGGATGCTCATACTGCAGAAGCAGATGCCATGGCAACATTTGAGGTATTAGAAGCACAGGTAATTAAATATCCACAGATAGGTAATACAGTGGAATCAATCGTAAAATTTACTGGAGAAGACCAAATCATTGACTTTGCAAGAAGGTTTGTTTATGAAAACGGTGTTCCTATATTTAATTTCGGTAAACACAAGGGAAAACCTGTTACTCAAGTACTTAAGGATGAGCCTCAGTACTATGATTGGATGATGAAAGGAGATTTTGCCCTCCACACTAAGCAAAAATTGACCGAAATCCTAAATAAGTCAATATTAAATAAATAGTTTATATTTACACATAATAATTTTTTTAAAAGTCACTATACCCCCTAATCAGTGAAAAAATTAGTCATCATACCAACTTACAACGAAAAGGAGAATATCCTTTCCATCGTTAGTACGGTTTTATCTCTAAAAGGGTCGTATGATATTTTAGTGATTGATGATGGATCACCTGATGGAACTGCCCAAATCATTAAAGACATTATCCCTAAACATCCTGGTAGACTATTTTTAGAAGAAAGAGCTGGTAAATTAGGTTTGGGTACCGCATATATTCATGGCTTTAAATGGGCATTGTCTAAACAGTATGATTATATATTTGAAATGGATGCGGATTTCTCTCATGATCCAAACGATTTAGAAAGATTGTATTCAGCATGCGAAATAGATGGTGCTGATGTGGCCATTGGAAGTAGATATGTAAAAGGTGGAGCAACTGAAAACTGGCCAATGGATAGATTGATCTATTCCAAAGGTGGGTCTGCATACACTAGAATTATCACTGGAATGCCAGTTAAAGATCCTACTGCAGGTTTTGTTTGTTATAAAAATAAAGTATTAGCTGCTATTAATTTAGACAATATTCATTTCATTGGGTATGCTTTCCAGATTGAAATGAAATTTGCTTCTTGGAGATTAGGGTTTAAATTAAAAGAAGTGCCCATTACATTTGTTGACCGCAAGATAGGGGTTAGCAAAATGTCAAAAGGAATTATTAAAGAAGCCATTTTAGGTGTTTTAAATATGCAATGGCAACATATTACAGGTCGCTTTATCAAAAATATAAAGCGTATTTATGTGAGTAATTTTCTTTAGCTATTCATCGTCTTACAAAAACTAAATTAGAATTCTAGTATAAATCCTACTGTTGGAGTAATAAATACTTGATTGCCGTCAGCTAATGAAGGTATTGCATTTGATCCATCTTTTTTTACTGGTTTCCCATCAGTTGTTTTAAATGTTCCGTCTGGATTGGATTCAAATATATAAGCACTTGGTGCAACACTGGTACTGCCATACCAATTGGTGATATCTAAGAAAAAATCCAAAGTTACTTTTTTATAAAAATATTTTTTATCAATTCTTAAATCACTTGAATTAAATGGGTTGACTCTAAGCGTATTCAATCTTGTATAATCCAAAACACCTTGCCTTAAAGTAACAAAATTCAACCTACTTGCCACACTATCAAATGGTGTATATGGAGTGCCTCCTTGGAATCTAAACTTCAAGCCTATTTCCCAATTTTTATACAATTTATAACCTGCAGTGAGACTTAATAAATGAACATTCTCCCAGGCACTTGGAATAAATTTTCCAGCAAAATCAGTGTAAGAACTTTTGAAATAACTATAACTAGCTACTCCAAAAAATCGCTTGGTTAATTTTTGTTGTGCGAATAATTCAAATCCATAACTTTTACCAAATCCTGTTGTGCTTATGGGTTCATTTCCTAAGATATTAAAATCAGCACCTAAATTGGACAAACTAATTCCTTTTTGAATACTTATGGGTACTCCAAAGTATTTTTTAGCAAAGACTTCTACAGTGAATCTGCTTGCATCACTGGGGATATATTCTACTCCAGCAACATAATGATTACTTCCAATATAATCCGCATTTTTATTTACAAAATTCCCGTTCAAATCTTTAAATCCAAGAACCGTTAAAGGGGCAACTTTAAAATATCTTCCAATGGATGCATTCAAATTAATTTTATCTGTAAGAACATAACTCAATCCAATTCTCGGTGAGATCCTACTCATAAAATCTTTACCAGAGTTATTAAAGCCATTTCCGTCCGTCCTAATACCAGCACTGATTCCTAATCTATTATTAAATGCTCTTTTTCCCATTTGAAAAAATGCACCATATCTTTTAAATGCTAAGTCAGTAAAATAATTATAAGTT
>CANHUW010000055.1 GCA_947463975.1 Bacteroidota bacterium | reverse complement strand
TAGTGGCAAATGCTCTTACATAATAAGTAGTGGCTACATTTAAATTAGAAAGGGTGATGGTAAATGTTCCTGTACTTATTCCACTCAATATTCTATTATCATTAATAGTCGGATTAGCATTCGTACTCCAACAAATACCTCTATAGGTAACTAAGTTACCCCCATCACTATTAATATTACCTCCAGTGGTAAATCCATTTATATTGATACTACTTGCAGCAGTAGTGGTTAAACTTGGTATAATACCTGATGTTGTAAAACTAATTTCATTTCCATAAACTGTTCCATTGGAATTAGTAGCATAAGTGCGAACATAATAAACTGTACTTGCATCTAACCCCGTTAAGGAAGCATTAATAGTTCCTGTGCCGGTTCCTGAACTTGTTTTAGTGCTTAATGCAATGGTGGGATGAGTACTGGTGCTCCAAACAATACCTCTTGCAGTAATCGAATTACCTCCATCTGTATTGATGGTTGTTGTGATAGATACACTTGAGGAACTAATATTAGATGTGCTAATTGCTCCAAAACTAATATCATTGCTTAATGCTGGTGCACCAGTTAAATCGGTCCATTCATATCCATTATACACTTGCATCTGCCCTCTTGTGCCGCAATCACTGCACCAAATAACTGTCCCTGTAGAAATATTGCTCATAGCATTTTTCTGTGTATTGGTTTTATTGGGAAAACTATTGGGCGTAATAGTGCTTGTACCTGCAGAAGTGATTCTCCCTTTTTCATCAATACTTATTATGGGAATTTCTAGTCCATTGCCATAAGTGCCAGAGGCTACGCCAGAACTTGCTAAGGTTGTGATATTTCCATTATTAGTGATATCACCACTTAAAGTTAATACTGGTTTATTACTTAGTGCATTATAATCTCCGTTAAATAAGCTAGGTCTATTGATTAAAGTATTGTAATCACCATCAAACAAATTTGGTCTACCAGTTAAATCTGTATAAGCACCACTGAATAATATTGGTTTATTCTTTAAACTATCATACACTCCACTAAAAAGAATAGGTTTGTTTTTAAGACTATCATAATCTGCAATTAAATTATTTACTACAATATTGTTTACAATAGGGGCTGGATTAATTATTGTAGAATTTGTTGAGCTAATACTGTTTGACTTAATATAAGATGCCAACATGGCCGTAGTGTCTTTTACAGATAGTTTTGAAGCAATGGCACTATCTAATAATTTAATCACTTGTTTGTTTATATAGTTACGTAGCATTTGGGCAGTGTCGGATGCATTTAATTTAGCTTCTAATCCACTAGTTTGAATAGCATAAAAAGCATAGGGAACTATACCTAAGCTGGTAGTACCCATATTGACCCAATTGTTTTGGTATTGCCAATCTTTGATGGGGGCATTAGGTGTAATGGCTAATTGAATACCTAAAAAATAGGGTCCTTCTTCCCATTGCACTTCAGATAGTGAACGGATTACACCTTGTGTTCTTTTGCCTTGACCAATCATGATGGAGAATACTCCCAATGCATCTGTTATGGTCTCGTGTTCTTCTGTGAAGATATTGTTGCCATTGATATTGCCTGCAATCAAATTAGTTTGTATGTAAATCTTTCTTTCATTGACAGGATTACCATTATAATCTTTTGCAATACCTTGAAAGGGAATGCCTATAGGTATTTTCTGTCCAAATCCAGTACAGTTTAAAATACAAATAAAAATGAGTAAAAGATAAAGCTGTTTCACGAAATTAATCTTGTTTAATCACTTGAATAATATCTATTGAACTTTCTGAAATTACTTGGACAACATAGGCGCCAGCAAATAATTTACTCGTATTTAAAAAACTGCCTGCTGTTAATGCGAAACTTGTCTTATGATCTTCTAAAACCAACTTGCCTTCTATATTGTAGATTCTGATAGTAAAATTACAGTTGGGTATTTGTGCTTTTGTAAGTTGTATTCTGGGACTATTGCCAATTGGTTGAGGATAGATCTTTAAACCATAATGATCAAATTGTATTGGAACGGAACAACCAGACATGATTATATTACTGGAAACCTGTGGTTTGTATATAGAAAGACCATTAGCAATAAATAAACAATTAGATATACTTTCTACTTGAAAAGATAAGCTGCCAGTGGTCATATTGGGATTGGCGCCAATACTATTAATTTGAAAGGAGAGAGATTGGGCTTTAATACTATTGCAATGAACTATACCCAAGAAAAATATGATGATATAGATACTTTTCATTAATGGGTAGTGCTAAATATTTTTTTAATAGTATTATCTCCTAATACATAACTGACCATCAAATTATCTGATCCTATCTGTTCAATATGATAACTATAATTAGCTGAACTGCCATTTTGCGTCTTAGCATTAATCAATAAAGACAATTGCTTATTATTTTCCTTAATTTGAAAACTTCCCACTAAGCCATCCGAATCTGTGGTTTGATCATTATTTGTAAACTGAATAAAATATGTACTCTTTCCAATAAATGATTTAGTCTGATTATTTTGAATAGTATATGCTAAAAACCAAGTTTTGCCAATAAGCATGGACTTGGCATATTCGCTAGCGCTTATTTCTTTATGACAAGAGTTTAATAATACAAGAAGTAGTGTAGATATGAATATGTTTTTCATATAATGAAATTTAGATAGACATCTTTATTTACTAAAATTAGCAATAGCCCATTTTAGTAGATTATTATTAGTATTCTCTAGGTTCAGTTTTTTGCTAATATTATATCGATGATTTCTGACTGTTTTTTCTGCTATAAAAAGCTCTTCCCCAATTTCTTTGCTCGTTTTCTGTTCGGCGATTAAACTTAAAATTCTATATTCTGCCGGACTTAATTCCCCCATCAAATTCATATTATCTTTTTTGGAATCGATATATTTAAAAGCCCTTCTTAATGCTACTTTAATTTGTTCTTCATTCCATGGCTTAACTATATAATCCAAAGGGCTGGTTTGATCTGCCTCCTCAGTGTATTTAACACTGGTATAGCTTGTGATAAATATGACTTCTGTAAAAGGGTAGAGTTTATTAACTTCTTTAGCAAAATCAATCCCATTAGCCTTGCCATTCAAATTGATATCACAGAGCACCAATTGAGGATTAAAAGTGGTTAATTCCAACATGCCTTCGTCAAAAGAGTGTACTAGATTGGTTTTGTAACCTTCATGAATTAAAATTTCTTGTAAGTCTAGACCTACAATAAGTTCGTCTTCGAGAATTAGAATTTTTCTATATTTCATAGGGTATAATTAAGCGTTAAAATAAATTAGATAAGTGGTCCCTTCAAAACTTTCAACTTCATACCTTCCCTGAATTTGTTTTACTAAATTTTCAATTAGAAACATACCCAAACTTTTGGAACTTGGAGTAGAATTGGTAAAACCTATACCATTATCACTAATTTTCATTTGAAAGCCAGTATGTATTTTTTGCACATTGATAGAGATTTTTCCTTTAGATCTACCTCTAAATGCGTATTTCAAACTGTTGGACATTATTTCATTGATTAATAGACCAATGGTAATAGCCCTATCCATACTGAGT
This sequence comes from Bacteroidota bacterium, assembly GCA_947463975.1. Taxonomy (GTDB): domain Bacteria; phylum Bacteroidota; class Bacteroidia; order Chitinophagales; family Chitinophagaceae; genus Sediminibacterium. The sequence goes on along the minus strand of CANHUW010000055.1, from coordinate 5,527 downwards.
TCAATACTGTTGTCAACATCTAATTCAATTTGAATTTCTTTTTCTTCTCTATGATATAGGGTTTTTAAATAATCTGATATGGTTTTTATATACACTTCTAGATTAACATCTTTTAAATTATTATTCTCATGTAAATTCTGATGTACCAAAGACATGGTTTTAATACGATTTTGTACCATGGATAAAGACTGATGAAGCTCAGGTGTTTCTAATCTTCTTTTCTGAAGATTGATCAGACTATAAATGACTTGAAGATTATTTTTAACTCTATGGTGAAGCTCTTTTAATAATAATTCGTTCTCTTCATTTTTGAGCTCAATCAATGCCTTGCTCTTTGATTTTTGAACATTATTAATGATTAATATGACAATACTTATACCAGACATTACTAAGATAATAATACTAGCCCATAAGAAAATTTGTTGTGCCTTTTTATCTGCTCTTTCTTTATCTAGTGTTGCTTTTGTGACCAAAAGGTCTTTTTTACGCGCTTCCGCTTGTATATTACTAAGTAATAGAATCGCTTGGTTCTTATTTAGATTTTCGTTCTGAATATCTTTAATTTTATTGTATTGATTGGCATAAAAGAGCGCAGAATCCAACTGTTTTTTTAATATAAAAAACTTAGATTTCATTTCACTAACTCTTATAAGGATTCTTTTGTCTTCTTTATCTTTACTGAGCTGATCAATTTCTTTAACGTATATACTAGAGTTCTTCCAATCTTTAATACCAATATAAGCATTGGTCAAATGAATCATTTTGAAGATTTTATTATTGATGTCTTCGTCACTATTTTTGATATCAATACTTAGAAACTGAATTGCTTTATGATAATCAGATTCCACTAAATAACATTTACCTAATAGCCCAATAAAATTGGCTTTGTTATTTAGATGAATTTCGTTTAATTTTTGTTGTGTCAGATCCTTTATATTCTTATTACAAATCGCTAGGCCAATTTGGAAATATTTTTTTGCACTATCTACTTTGTTTAAATCAAAATATAGATTACCTAGAATCTTATAATATTTATATTGATCCACCACTTTTTCAATCTGTTCAAATTTTTCATAATATAGAAAGTCTTTAAGTGCTAATTCATGTAATTCAAAATCTTGATATAAATCAAAGGATGCTTCTACGAATTTTGCTTCCAAACGTATTTTTCTGATATTTAATGCTTTATTAAGCTCATTCGTTTGAACATAAGCTCTTTCCAATCTTGCTAGTGTTTTTTGAAATTGATTTTTTGTTAAATATTTTTTTAAATGTATAAGTTGCTCTTGTATTGGAATAGATTTAGAGAACTGTTTTCTAGAATGGTATGTGTGTGCTAAATAATAATGAAGTCTAATGTCTAATTCTTTATTTTTTGAAAGCTTAGCCCATGCTATTTCTTGATGAATAAGTTGTTCCCATACAGTATCTGAGAGCACATTATTGATTTGTTGTTTTTTGCCAATATCATATAAGCTATCCCAACTTTTCATGAGCTGTTTTGCTTGAGAAGTAGTGTATTGTTGCTGTGCGTTTAGTCTTAAGCCTAGTTTATTTAAAATTGGCGCTTCTTTAGAAAAGTTTTTTTGCCCCATCATAGACAGGGGTATAAGTAGTAGGGTAGTGTATCCTATTTTTTTGAAAAATTGTTTCATTTGAGATGGTAAATATCGTTATGCTTATTGTCTCATTTTTGAGGTTTATGCCTCAATCTTTTTATAGATAGTTTTCATTCTTTTACGCTAATGAAAATACCATATAATCATATTTACAGAAAACTGATAGTATTAATTCTATTTACAATCCCATTTTTATGTGATGCTCAAGTGCAAGAATTAAGTATTCCTTTTCAAGGTGTAGCAAAGGATTTTTCTGGAAATTTTGTTAACCAGAGAACTATTTATATCGATGTTTCAATAGTAACAAAAGATCAACCTGATAATATTTTATACAACGAACTACATAAAACAAAAACCGATGAATGGGGATTATTTTCATTGCAAATTGGAAAGGGTAAATGGTTGAATGGAATGCATGCACAACTAGCACAAATTGATTGGGCCAAAGGCAATCATCAGTTACAACTTAAAATAGCCATCGAACCTGAAGCACCATTGCCCAATTGGGATTATACAGAACATCTAATTTCATTAGGTATTTCAAGTTTCGGAGTAGTGCCTTATGCACTCTATAGTTTTGGTAATAGCAATGCTGAAAATAATAACTCCAATTTTACTGAAAAACTATTTTTAAAATTGAATACTGCAGATACTGCAACAATGCTTTCTTCTTATCAGCTAAAAGCAACTGCTGTTCAAAAAGTAATCTTTGAAGAAGCCATGAATAAGAAAATAGCCTATTCAGATAGTGCTAAATTTATTACACCTTTTCAACTAGCGAATACTAATTCGGGTTTGGCTAAAAAATTAAATATTGCAGATAGTACGATCGCTTATATTACACCCACTCAATTAAATGCAAAGACATTTGATACAATATCTCTATCAAATAGAATAGATATTAAATTGAATAAGGCAGACACCCTTTCTATTTCCAATAGAATTCTCAATAAGTTAAATTTGTCAGATACGATTTATATGTCAGACAGGATTGCAGCAAAAGAATTGCTTTCTAATAAATCAACCAATATGAATTTATTGTCTGATTATACTGATAATATGTATCCATCAGTTAAAGCTGCTAAAGATTATATTGATAATCAGGTATCCAATGGTGCATCAGATGCCTCCATTAATAATAAAGGAATTGTTCAGTTGGCAGGCGATTTGGGTGGAACTGCAACTAATCCTAAAATCAATCCTAATGCCATCTCTACTAGTAAAGTAGCAGATGCAGCGATTACAGATGCAAAAATCGCAACTGGTATTCAAGCGTCTAAAGTTGGCTTGGGAAATGTTACCAATAATGCACAACTATATAGTTTAAATAATTTAACAGCACAAATACAAAATTTTGCAATTCCTGGAACCGCTGGTTTATCCCCCAATTGGTCTTCAGTGGGATCTACGCATACGCTGAATATTCCTTTAGCTAATGCAAGTGCTGTGACTGCAGGTTTAATTAGTAAAACAGATTATGATCGTTTCAATGTAGGTTATACAAATTCTATTAACTCTTTTACGACAAATGGTAATAGTGGTGCTGCAAGTTTTAGTGGACAGGTATTGAATATTCCTCAGTATACTTTATCTGGCTTGTCTGGCACAGTCAATCCTAATTATTTTTTAGCTGGGCCTAGTTCAGGTGCTGCTGGTGTAGTACAATATCGTGCTTTAGCAGCAGCAGATATTCCAGATAATGCCTCTAATACAACAGGCAATGCAGCAACAGCCACCGCATTGGCTACTCCTAGAACTATCAACACTGTTTCATTTGATGGAACTGCAAATATTACTATTAAAGCTTCCACCAACAATAAATTATATTTCAATACAACAGGGATGGGGGCATTAGCTACTGAAAATTTTGATGGGGCTGTGGCTAAAACAATTTCATATAATACAATTGGAGCTGCGCCAAGTAGTGGATCTTTAAACATCAATACTTTGGGTACTATTTCTACAGGTGTCTGGAATGGCTCTGTTATTGGAGAAACAGTGGGTGGTGCAGGAGCAGTCAATGGTATCTTAAAAGCAGATGGTAATGGGCTAGTGAGTGCAGCCAATGCATCAGATTATCAGGTCCCTTTAACTTTTAGTCATCCATTAACCAATGTTTCTAGTAATATTTCGATGAGTCAAGTTAGTTCAAGTACTGCAGGTTATTTAAGCAGTACTGATTGGAATACTTTCAACAGTAAAATTGGTCCATCAGAAAAAGGGGTCGCGAATGGTGTGGCAAGTTTGAATGCAAATGGAAAAATCCCCACTTCCCAAATTCCTGCTATTTCCTTTTCTAGTGGTTATGTAGTAAATAATCAAACTCAAATGTTGGCATTATCGTCTGCTGTGGTCGGAAGTATTGCTATCAGAACAGACAATAGCAAGAACTATGTTTTAAGTGCATCAGATCCAACTGTGTTAAGTAATTGGTTGGAATTATTAATGCCAGCTGCAGTGTCTTCTGTAAATGGATACACTACAGGTTCTATTGTCTTGACAAGTTCTGATATTAATGAAGGAACGAATTTATATTATACCGATGCGAGAGTGAAGACAGCAGTGAATGGTTTTTTATTGGCAGAAGCGCCATTGAATTATAATACAAGCAATACTAAGTTAAGTATCTCGCAATCGGGTAATAGTTCAAGCGGATTTCTAAGTTCCACTGATTGGAATACTTTCAATAATAAAATGAATGCAATTGGGGTTCAATCAGCCAATACAATGTATGCAGCTCCTAATGGTATTAATGGTGCTCCTAGTTTTCGAACATTGGTAGCAGCTGATATCCCTACACTCAATCAAAACACCACTGGTAATGCTGCATCTGCAAGTATTTTAGAAACTACAAGATCCATTAACGGAGTAGGATTTAATGGAAGTGCGGATATCAACATTACTGCAAATACAACAAATACTATTACATTTAATAGTTCAGGTACAGGAGCAACATCACCAACTAGTTTTAATGGGTCTAGTGCTAAAACAATTTCTTATAATACCATTGGTGCTTCGCCCATTACAGGTAATACATCATTAACCACATTGGGTACCATCACTACAGGCACTTGGAATGCATCTGTGATTGGAGCAATATATGGAGGTGCTGGAACCAATAATGGTATTTTAAAAGCCAACGGATCTGGTACGGTTTCTGAAGCAATTGCAGGTAGCGATTTCGAAGCGCCATTAAGTTTTACAGCACCATTGAGTAGAACATCCAATACTATTTCTATTCAAACAGCTACCAGTAGTAATACAGGTGCACTCTCTTCAACAGATTGGCAATTGTTTAATAATAAACAAGCCACCATAGTGGCTGGCACTGGGGTGACTTTATCTGGAGGCAATACAATAAGCATTGGTCAAACAGTAGCTACTTCAAGTTCTCCTAGTTTTACTGGTCTGAATGTAACAGGATTGAACGTAAGTGGAATAGTGGCAAACTCCGCAGCAGGTGCATTAAGTACTATTGGTACAACAGGAACTGGATTAGTAGTTAAAGAAAATACACCCACTTTAATTACACCTAATATTGGGGCAGCCACAGCAAGCTCTGTTAATGCAACGGGTGATATCACTGCCAAGAGATATAAACTAACCATGCCGACAGCAACTACAGCTGCAGCAAGCACCAATATTGATTTAAGTACAGGCAATGTATTTACAATAAATTTAGGAGCGAACATTACAACCCTTACAACAAGCAATGCTGCCGTGGGCACGTATTTAGTAAAGTTTGTTCAAGATGCAACAGGTTCAAGAACGGTGAGTTTTCCTGCTACTTGGAAATGGGCAGGAGGGACTGCTCCTACATTGACTAGTACTGCTTCCAAATTAGATATTGTAACCTTGGTGTATGATGGAACTACTTTTTATGCCACCATTGTAAAAAACTTTTAAAT
>CANHUW010000054.1 GCA_947463975.1 Bacteroidota bacterium | reverse complement strand
TTAAATAAACAAATCGATTTCTTAAAGCAAAATAACAATGTTGTTTTAAGTCAATTAAAAGACATGTCTGTTGTAACAGGCGCTCAAGCAGAAAGCATCAAGAAGTCTTTAGAAAATATTGGTGCTAAAGATTTATATATCCAAGGTTTACAAAGTTCAATGGCTCGTAAAGATTCCATCAACATGAACTTGGTGATGAACTTAAAAGGTGCAATCGGCGACTTAAGCGACGAAGATATTAATGTGAAAGTTGATAAAGGCGTTGTATACGTTGATATCTCTGATAAATTATTATTCAAGAGCGGAAGCTTTAGCATTTCTGATAAAGCAAAATCTGTATTAGGTAAAGTTGCAAAAGTATTAGCAGCTCAACCAAATATCGAATTCATGGTAGAAGGTCATACTGATACTAAGCAATTATTAGACAATGGTTCTGCATTAGAAGATAACTGGGATTTATCTGTAAAAAGAGCGACTACTGTAGTGCGTGTTTTACAAGAAACTTATGGTATCGACCCTAAACGCATGACTGCAGCTGGTAGAGGTGAATATGCACCAATTATTGAAAACAACAGCGCTGCAAACAGAGCTAGAAACCGTCGTACTAGAATTGTTATCTTGCCTCAATTAGATCAGTTCTTCAAATTGCTTGAGAAGAAGTAGTCGTTAAATCAATCTTTAAAAGAAAATAAAGATTGATTTAATTTTCTTTAAATATTTTTTCGGCGCCCCCCATAAACGAGGGCGCCGATTTTATTTTATAAGTTTTCCACTCTTATATAAATCCTCCTAACTAAGCGTATCTTCGCCCAATGCAACAAGCGTATTTAGATGGTTTAAATGAAAGGCAAAAAGAGGCGGTTCTTCATATCAGGGGTCCTTTAATGATTATTGCCGGTGCGGGTAGTGGAAAAACAAAAGTATTAACTAGTCGTATTGCGCATTTAATGCATAGCGGGGTGGATTCATTCAATATTTTGGCATTGACTTTTACCAATAAGGCAGCCAAAGAAATGAAAGAGCGTGTAGAAAAAATCTTAGGCAATACAGAAGCAAGAAATTTATATATTGGCACATTCCACAGTGTGTTTGCTAGAATTTTGAGAGCAGAGGCAGAAAAACTAGGCTATCCTCAAAGCTTTACCATTTATGATACAGACGATTCTAGATCGGTGATCAAAGCGGTCATTAACGATATGGGTTTGGATGACAAGCACTATAAACCCAATGTAGTACATAATAGAATTTCTAGTGCAAAGAACGCATTAGTGGGTCCAGCAGAATATGCATTGGATACTTTTATTCAACAAGAAGACGCAAGATCTAATCGTCCTGCGATTGGAGATATTTATGCAAGCTATGCGGCTCGTTGTTTTAAAAATGGTGCAATGGATTTTGATGACTTGCTTTTTAAAATGCATGAATTATTAAAAGATTTTCCAGAGGTATTACACAAGTATCAACATAAGTTTAAATATTTATTGATTGACGAGTATCAGGATACCAATCCCGTGCAATATCAAATTGCCAAATTATTAGCAGCAGTTCACGAAAACATTTGCGTGGTGGGTGATGATGCACAAAGTATTTATAGTTTCCGTGGCGCAACCATTGAAAATATCTTACAGTTTCAAAAAGACTATGATGATGTAAAGTTGGTGAAGCTGGAACAAAATTATAGAAGTAGTGCTTCTATTTTGGAAGTAGCCAATCATGTCATTAAAAATAATAAAGGCCAAATTCCTAAAGAACTATGGACCGAAAATGAAGCAGGTGAGCAGATTAGATTGGTGCGCACTATGACCGATAACGATGAAGGAAGATTTGTTGCAGATGCAATACAAGAAAATAAATTGAGAAATCATTTTGTCAATAATGATTTTGCTATTTTATACAGAACCAATGCACAGTCAAGATCTTTTGAGGAAAGCTTAAGAAGAACAGGTATTGCTTATAAGATATACGGCGGGCTTAGTTTCTATCAAAGAAAAGAGGTGAAAGATTTTATTGCTTATTTGCGTGTGATTGCCAATACCAAGGATGAAGAGGGTTTGAAAAGAATTATCAATTACCCCGTAAGAGGTATTGGTAAAACAACTGTAGAAAAATGTTTGGTCCTAGCCAATGAGCATAATATTACTTTTTTTGAAATACTAGAAAAAGCAAAAGCATTTGGTTTTAAAGCAGGCACGCTCAACTCTATAGAAGAGTTTGTGACCATGATCAAATATTTTCAAAATCAGTTGACCAAACATAACGCATACGATGTGGCTGTTCAAGTAGGTAAACATACCAATATCATTAAAGAATTATTCAACGATAAATCTACAGAAGGATTAGCGCGTTACGAAAACGTACAAGAATTATTAAACTCTATTAAAGAGTGGACCGAAAGTCCAAGCAATGAGGATGGAGAACAAGGTGATAAAAGCTTGGGTGCTTATTTGCAACAAATCACTTTGATTACCGATGCGGATAATGATAAAGAAGATAGCGATGCCGTTAAATTAATGACCGTGCACGCTGCAAAAGGATTGGAATTTGCTTGTGTCTTTGTAGTGGGATTAGAAGAAACATTATTCCCAAGTGGCATGAGCATTAATACAAGAGAAGAATTAGAAGAAGAAAGAAGATTGTTTTATGTAGCTGTTACCCGTGCTAAAAAACATTTATGGTTAAGCTATGCCAACTCTAGATATCGTTTTGGACAATTAGTACAGAATGACCCTAGTAGATTTATTGAAGAAATGCCAGAAGAAAAACTAGACAAGTCTTCTGCCGGTGGTGGCGCAAGAAATCAAAGTTCTACTGCAGGATGGGGCAGCGCTTATGATCGCATGCACCCTGGAAGAAAAAATGCAGGTAGCGGGAATACCAATTCAAGTAGTGTTGGTTCCAGCAAGCCAAGTTATCTTCCGGTAAACCCACCTACTTCAGTGAATAAGAACCATATTCCATCGGCCAATTTTGTGGCAGCCGACCCATCTCAGTTAACCGTTGGTTTGAGGGTGGAGCACCAAAAGTTTGGATTTGGTTTGATCAAAGAGATAGAAGGTTCTGCACATAATCCAATTGCTATGATCTTATTTGATGCCAATGGCGAGAAAAAGATCATGCTGAACTATGCCAAATTGAGCATTGTAGTTGGTTAAGCAACAGCATCAGCCTTTCGATATCGGAAAATTAAGCACCTATCAACCCAAAGAAAAGGGTCCTGTCCCATTCAATTTGATTATTTTTGTACCCGAACACAGATTAAACGTTTTATTATGATTACTACAGGAAATACTATTGTGAGCATTTATACAGAAATGACCCCTAACCCAGAAACAATGAAATTTGTTGCGAACAAATTATTGTATCCTGGAAAAAGTATTGATATATCAGAAGAAGCACATGCGATTGCTTCTCCATTAGCGAAAGAATTATTTAGTTTCCCTTTTATTAAAAGTGTATTTATTGCTAGCAATTTTATCACTTTAACTAAGAGTGCTGATACAGAAGATTGGCAGGATGTTATTCCTACTATCAAAACTTTTTTGAAAGAGTTCTTAGAAGCTGGTGGTGTTGTAGTGAATGAAGAAGAAGTAGCTAAATTCAAACAAGAGGCAACCAACACAGTACATGCAGATGATGATGATATCGTAAAGCGTGTGAAAGAATTGTTAGAAAATTATGTGAAGCCTGCTGTAGAAATGGACGGTGGTGCCATTCAATTTAAAAGTTATAACGAAGGTGTGGTGAATTTAATGTTACAAGGTTCTTGTAGCGGTTGCCCATCAAGTATGGTAACTTTAAAAGCGGGCATCGAAGGCATGATGAAGCGAATGATTCCAGAAGTGAAAGAAGTAGTGGCTGTTGCAGAATAGTTATTAGTTTGGGTTAGAGATACAAAAAGGCCTCGCAGTTGCGAGGCCTTTTCTTTTGCTTTTATTGTCAAAATTTATTCGCTTGGTCTGCTATAACTTTCCATACAATGCGCGTAATTTTTCACGCGTCATTATTTTCTCCCAATCCTTCCCCAGTGCATTTTCCCAAAGTGGTTTCATACCTAATGATACATTGATCATTGCATCAAATTGTTCTTCGGTTAACCCTGCACAAATGCCAGTTGGAATATCAATATTATTTTTCTCTACCATGTATTTAAACTCTTTCACTCCTGCTGGATAGTATTCTTCCAAATGATTCATCACAATACAATTACCTATACCATGCTTGGTGCCCAACAAATAACTTAAACCATAACTCACCGCATGCGCTACACCCACTTGACTATACGCAATACTCATACCGCCAGCATAAGAGGCCATCATCAATTGATCATCGCTTTCATCAGACCATTCATTTTTTTCAACAAACACTTTACGACAAAGATCCAAGGCTTTTTCACCATAGCTCTTACTGAACTCATTTAAAAAAGTACCCTCTAAACTTTCTATACAATGTATATAACAATCCATACCTGTATAAAAACGTTGATTCGCAGGAGCGTCTTTTGTTAATTCAGGATCTAATACAATTTGATCAAAAGGCGTGAAATCTGAGTTCATACCTAATTTTCTAGTTGGGCCGGTTAACACGGTTGTTCTACTTACTTCTGCACCCGTTCCACTTAGTGTTGGAATACCTACTTTATATACACCTGCTTGTTTTACTAAATCCCATCCTTGATAATCTGCTGAAGAACCAGGATTGGTCATCATTAATCCAACCGCTTTTGCCAAATCCATTGTTGAACCACCTCCTATACCAATAATGCCACTCACTTGGCCAAACTCCGCTTTTAAATCGGCAGCCAAAGCATCTACTTGTTTTGTTTTAGGCTCGTGCGTTACATCTACAAATACAATTTTATCTTTTCCTCTCAATGGAACACGAGTGGCTAAAGCTTTTCCTTCAAAATAATGATCTACAAAAAAGATCATTGGAAAATCAGCCTTTCTTCTTGGAGCGATGATCTCATCTAATTGATTGAAACTTCCACGACCATACACCACATAATCAACCATTTTAAAATTGCGAAATTGCATACACCTAATTTTATTGTGCTAATTTTTTTTGTAATTCTTCCAAAGATACGCCTTTTGTTTCTGGCACTTTTACCAATATCCAAATTAATTGTACCGTCATCATCACTGCAAAGAAAACAAAGATCGGCCATGGGTTTTCTTTGAAGATTCCATACTCGCTATCTAAGAATACAGGAGTGATTAAAGTAATCAATGCAGCAAAAATCCAATGTATACTCGCTCCGAAAGCCTGTCCCTTAGCGCGTATAGGCGTTGGAAATATTTCTGAAATAAATACCCAAATAACCGCCCCCTGTCCAATAGCATGTGCTGCTATGAATAATAATAAAAAACTTAACATGAAAGCCGGTGCACTATGCGCCACAAATCCATAAGCCACCATGGATAAACTTATGATATATCCAAAAGATCCAATAATTAATAAAGTCTTTCTTCCGATACGATCAATTAACCAAAGACCTACGAATGTGAAAACCAAATTCATCATTCCTAGAGAAATGGAACTTAACAATGAATTGTCTTTTGCAAAACCCGCTTCTTCCAAAATTCTTGGAGCATAGTACAATAAAAAATTAATGCCAGATGCCTGATTAAAAAATGCAATCAAAAATGCTAATGAAATTATTTTAGTATGATTCTTAGAAAATAAACTCATTGTACCCGCAATCTTTTCTTCTTGATTTGCCTTATTGATCTCTTGAATAGTTTCTTCTATATTATCTACTCCGATTGTTTCCAATGTCTTTCTTGCACCCGTTTCATCATTGGCAACAGACAATAACCATCTTGGACTTTCTGGTAAACCTAATGTCATGATGGTATAAATAGCTGCTGGTATCAATAATACGGCCAACATAAAACGCCAATCATTTTCTCCACCAAATCCTGCTAAAAAATAATTTGATAAATAGGCTACTAAAATACCAAACACAATATTAAACTGATACATGCCCACTAACTTACCTCTGTTATTTTTATTGGAGATTTCTGAAATATAAGTAGGTGCTGCAACAGATGACACGCCAATCGCAATTCCACCAATTAGTCTAAAGAAAGAGAAAGTGTATGGATCTTGTGCCAATGCAGAACCTATTGCAGAAGCCACAAACATGATGCCCAACCAAATTAATACTTTCTTGCGACCAAACTTTTCTGTGGGAGCACCTGCAAATACAGAACCTATTACTGTTCCCCACAATGCCATAGACATAATAAAGAATCCATGAAACAATGGAGTGGTATGCCATAGATCTTGAATGGGCTTATCTGCACCTGATATGACAACCATATCAAAGCCAAAAATAAATCCAGCCAAAGCTGCTACTACGGTAGATTGAAATAATTTTCCTTGATTCATCTTGATGGGTTTTAGGTAGGTTTGAAAAGTAAATCTATATTACTTATTTAATAATTGTGCCGCTTTAATTAAATCTTCTGGTGTATCAATTTCAACACCCATATAATCTGTGATGGCCATTCTAATGCCAACACCATTTTCTAAATATCTTAAGCATTCTATTTTTTCTGCAGCCTCCAAAGGAGACATAGGCCAGTTCGTAAAATTGATCAATGCTTGTTTTTTAAATGCATATACACCCACATGTTCATAATATATGGGTGCAACACTAGCATCTCTTAAATAAGGGATGACACTTCTTGAAAAAAACAATGCGTTCATTTTTTTATCTACTGCTACTTTCACATAATTCGGATCTGCAATAGATGCGGGGTTTTCCAAAACCTGCATGAGTGAAGCCACTTGTACACTTGGATCTTTAAAACAATCCAATACTTTTTCCAAGGGTGCTCTTTTTACAAAAGGCTCATCTCCTTGAATGTTCACTACTATATCTATATCCAAATGCTCAATAGCCTCTGCTATACGATCAGATCCGCTCTCATGTGTTTTTATACTCATAATGGCTTTCCCACCATTGCTAATAATCTCTTGGTAAATTATATCGCTATCGGTTACCACATACACTTCGTCAAAAAGACCCGTTGCTTTTGCATTATCGTAAGTATGTCTTATCACGGTCTTGTCTCCCAGCTGTTGCATTAATTTTGCAGGAAACCTTGTAGCAGCATAGCGTGCAGGTATAAAAGCCCCAATAGTGCTCATTAATAATCTGATTTTATGGTCTTATCAAAAGGTGCTTTTAACTGATAAGCTAATGATTGATCTTTGGAATTATCTAGTACATCTAAACCATAAACTATTTCATTCATTGGCGTATAATTATACGTGCCAAATAAACGATCCCAAAAAGAAAATATATTTCCGTAATTACTATCTGTTTGAGGTCTAGTGATATGATGATGTATACGATGCATATTAGGGGATACAATAATATAGCCAAAGCTTTGATCAAACCATTTTGGTATATTGATATTTGCGTGATTGAACTGTGTCAACACCACACTTAAACTTTGATACAACATGACCATCCACATAGGCGTTCCTAAAACCAATACTGCAATAATTGCAAACACGGCCCTTACCACAGATTCGCCAGGATGATGTCTATTGCCGGTTGTTGTGTCTACATGTGTATCTGCATGGTGGACCATATGAAACTTCCACAAAAATTTTACTTTATGTTCTATGAGGTGCACTAGATATGCGCCAATTAAGTCCAATAATAATAATCCAGCAATGGCTTCAAGAATAGGTGATAGTGACACTATGTGTAATAATCCAAACTGATTTGCAACCGTCCAATCACTTGCCTTAACCATAATCAATGCAAAAGCAAAATTGATTACAATAGTTGTAAAGGTGAAAAATAAATTTATTCCAGCGTGCTTAATTTTATTGTATTTAAAATTAAAAAGAGGCGCCGCTATTTCAATTAACCAAAAAAAAGTAATTCCTCCTGCTAAAAGCAATGCTCGATGAGCACTTGGAATAGTTTCAAAATAGGTTTTGATGGTTTCAAACATATCAGTGTGTTTATATTGTAAATCTAAATAAAAAACCCCGATGTTGTATCTAACATCGGGGCATAATATGATTTATTTAATGCTTGATTAACTATTTAACATCAATGGCATTACCAACATTAACAAGTCTTCTCCAGGAGCTTGCTCAGAAGGCTTAATTAAGCCCGCTTTGCTTGGTGTAGATAATTCAATAAACACTTCATCTGTATCTGCAGCACTTAACATTTCAATTAAGAATTTTGCATTAAATGCAATTTGAATATCTTCTCCTTGGTATTCACAACTCATACGCTCATTGCCTTCAAAACTGAAATCAATATCTTGAGCAGCCATTTGTAATTCGTTGCCCGTTATATTTAAAGCCACCTGATTGGTGCTCTTATTACTGAATACATTTACACGACGTAATGCATTTTGAAAATCGTGTTTGTTTACCGTTAATCTATAAGGATTGTCGGTAGGAATAACCACTTTGTAATCTGGGAATCTAGCATCAATTAAACGACAAATTAATTGAGTAGATCCATGATCTACAAATAGGTGATTGTTATTATAGCTAATAGTGATACTATCGTCATTGTCTGGTAATGCATTCTTCAATAAGTTCAATGGTTTTTTGGGAACAATGAAAGAAGCATTTTGTGTTGCTTTTGCGTCTAGTCTTTTATAGCGTACTAAACGGTGTGCATCTGTTGCTACAAACTGAACGCCGTCTTTTGATAATTCAAAAAACACGCCCGTCATGGCTGGTCTTAAATCGTCTCCACTAACTGCAAACAAGGTTTTGTTAATGGCTGTCAATAAACCAGTGCTCGTCATCTTAAAGCCGGTGGTATCATCAGCTGTAGGCTCTTTGGGAAAATTATCAGGATTCTCTCCCATTACTTTATACTTTCCATTATCGCTGGTAATTTCTACTGCGTAATTTTTATCAATATTAAAAGTCAATGGTTGGTCTGCAATATTTTTTAAAGAGTCTATTAATATTTTAGCGGGTATACATACTCTTCCATTAGCCTTGCTCTCTACTTCCATTTGAACACGCATTACTGTTTCTAAGTCTGTAGCAATAATATTTAATTTTTTATCTTCTATTTCGAATAAAAAATCTTCTAAAATTGGTAAAACTGTATTAGAATTAATAACACCAGAAATCTGTTGCAAGTGTTTTAAAAGAGAGGAGGAAGAAACGATAAATTTCATGCGATCAGGTTTTATTGGGTTGGCCTGTTTGGGGTACAAAATCAAGCCCTAATTATGATGACGAAACTAATGCAATTTGTTAAGATTAAAAAGCTATTTTAGCAAGACTTATCTACATTTTTAATGGAAAAAAAACGCATAGGAAAAGAGCAGGCAAGGCTTAGCATTAGAAGATATTGTGCCTATCAAGAAAGGGCGCAACAGGAAGTGCGCGATAAGTTGTATGAGTATGGAATGACCAAGGATGAAGTAGAGGAGATACTATCCGATTTGATTTCAGAAAATTTTTTAAACGAAGAGCGTTTTGCCCTTCAATTTGCAGGTGGACATTTCAGGATAAAGGGCTGGGGTAAAGTAAAAATTAACCACGC
>CANHUW010000053.1 GCA_947463975.1 Bacteroidota bacterium | reverse complement strand
GCTTCGCCTACGGCTCGCAATGACGGGTTCTGTTGTTCGTCATTGCGAAGGCTTTGCCTGAAGCAATCTAGTTTTGTCGTTTCACTGGTTTGCTTCGCCTACGGCTCGCAATGACGGGTTCTGTTGTTCGTCATTGCAAAGGCTTTACCTGAAGCAATCTAGTTTTGTTGTTTCACTGGTTTGCTTCGCCTACGGATCGCAATGACGGAAAGGTTATTAATAAATCTCTATAATACTCATATTGCTTTTTCCTTAACTCAATTTCTTTAGGCAAACCTTCACTTATTGAACTAGTGAGTATGTCAAATTTATCAAGGATAGAAACAATGCGTTCTTGCTCTTTTATTGATGGAACGGGGATGGTTATTTTGTAAAATTTATTGTGAGGTAAATCTGGCACTGTACCACCTGAAGCAGCATGTAATAATTTCCCATACATTACTTTACTATTTAAAACACAGTACATGTATCTTTTATTTATTATGTTTTCAAAGCAATTAACTTTAAAAAAGTTATTGTGGAAACACCCTTTCACACCAGTGATGATTTTGCCTGTACTTCCAGTTCTTGTTACTAAAATATCATCCTCATAACAAATAACGGATTGTAATGGTGATTCAATAAAATAGTTTACATCATTTCCTTTAAGAAATTGTACTGTTATATAAAAATATCTATTCTCGCCATCTTCTGTCTTTCTTTCATTTATGGGTATTTGCAACCCTTGATTAACAGTACAAAGTTGACTTAATGGTATCATTTCAAAACTATTATCAAACAATAACTTTGTTTCGTAATATTCATACTGCTTTTTACGAGCTGTAAGCTCCGCTGTAAGCTCCGCTGTAAGCTCCGTAAATTTATCTAAAATGCGGACAATTTCTTTTTGAACAGCGAGGGATGGGATGGGAATAGGGATTTTTTCCAATTCTCCCCTTGTTAATTTAGCCCTACCTCCTCCAGATAAGAACGGTACAAAATTTACTTGTTTTAAATAATGGTATAAAAATCTACTATTTAAAGAATCCTTACCTCGTATAACATGAACATGATTATTTGCCCAGAATTTACCTATTGCCCATTGTATAGAATAGTTTTCTATACTTTGTGTTCCATCTTCTGCAATTAATATATATTCTCCACTATGAGTGAAACCTTCAACATAATCTTGTATATTATTTGCACCATAATAAGGTATATCACCTGCAATTCTTAAATCAGATTTTACAGGTTTTCTGCCACTATTTGCAATTTCTATAAATGTTTCATTCCCTAATACAGTCCACTCCACTTCAACGCCTTCCAATAATGTATCTAAATAACTCATGCTTCTATTTCTTTTTACCTTTTAAATTTTTCTTAGCAATGGCTTTATCTAAAGTTTTTACCCTACGCTCTAGTTTTTTAATGTCTTCTTCTGCCGGTAACTCTTCGGGTTTAATGCCACTTTTGCCCAGTAATGTCCTAACATCTTGGTTGTTTTTTACGTGTTCGGTGGTAATATTAGTTTCACCTTTTAGGTTATTTTTCTTTACGTTAAAATTGGTAATTTCTGTTGCAAGTTGTTTGGCTGTAATGGTAATGGTTGGTAAAAAATCGGCTAAAGGTCTGTTTTCTTTTATGCCTAATTTACGTTTCATATCGCTGGTATTATAACCTCCAAACATGGCCCAATCGCCCTTGCTTCTTATTCTGGCAAAACCAGAATTGTCAATGCCTCTTTCATAAATATTTTTAGAAAGTTCGGTTTCGGTAGCAGCTAATTTTTCGCGCGCTTGCAAACGCTCCATTAACTGTATGCGTTCTTCTAATAATTCCTGTTTTCGGGTTTGTATAGCAAAATAACTTTGGGCAAAAGCAATTTGCTCTTTTTTAGGGTCGCCATTTTGTGCTATTAGGTAACAGGCATAGCGGGTAAGCATTAAATCGTCTTGTTCCCTTTCGGCACCAGAGCCAATTTTAACCATTTTGGTGATGTCAACGAAATGGTCGGAAATGGATTCACCAGTGGTTTCGCAACTTTCTTTAGCTTTATTAATGGCATTTAAAAAATTACGCCAATCGGCATATCCTAAAAGCTCTTGTAATTCACGAGCCAGCCAATATTCTACACCATCCTGCTCATAGGCGTATTCTTCAAATCGGTTGTTTAATTGAGTTATAGTAGCTTTTTCCATAGTGTTAAGTTTTTATTTTTCTATCTCTTTAATTATTCCATCAATGCTTACTCGCAAGGCATTTATCTTTTCTACCGTTGTGGTAATTTCTGCATTCAGTTGGTTAATATTTACTTTCTCTCTATTATCTTTTGCTTCTACATAATTACTAACCGAAAGGTTATAATCGTTAGCTGCTATAATGGAATTATCAACACATTTGGCTACGTGTGGCACATCTTGTTTGTGGTCAAATATTTCCATTATCATTTCAATGTGCTTATCTTCAAGTACATTGTTATTGGTAGCTTTCTTATAAAAATCCTCACCACTAGCATCTATAAACTGTGTTTTGGTGTCAGTTTTATGTTTTGAAAGCACTAATAAAGTAACAGCTATTGAAGTGCCATAAAACAAATTGGGTGCTAATGCAATTATGGTTTCTACAAAGTTATTATCCACCAAGTATTTTCTAATTTTTTGTTCAGCCCCACCTCTGTAAAAAATGCCAGGGAAACAAACTATTGCTGCTCTGCCTTTGCTTGAAAGATAGTGTAATGCATGAAGCACAAAAGCAAAATCGGCCTTCGATTTAGGAGCCAATACACCAGCAGGCGCAAATCGGTCATCATTTATCAGTGTTGGGTCATCGCTACCTACCCAATTAATAGAATAAGGAGGATTAGAAACAATGGCATCAAAAGGTTTTTCATCAGCAAATTGAGGATTGGTAAGGGTATCGCCTAATACAATATTGAATTTATCGTAATTAATATTATGCAAAAACATATTCATTCTTGCCAAGTTATAGGTAGTATGGTTTATTTCTTGACCAAAAAAGCCCTCTTCAATAATATGGTTATCAAAGTGTTTTTTTCCTTGTAAAAGCAAAGAGCCAGAACCTACTGCTATGTCTAAAATTTTGTTAACCTTTGCTTGTTTGTGTAAGGCTAACTGAGCAATAAGTTTAGATACTTGCTGTGGCGAAAAAAACTCACCGCCTGATTTGCCAGCATTTTGAGCATAATTGCCAATTAAAAATTCATACGCATCGCCAAAAAGGTCAATCTCATTATCTTCAAAATTACCAAAATCCAATCCTTCTACTCCTTTTAATACTTTGGCTAATGTATTGTTTTTAATTTCAACAGTATTTCCCAATCTTGTACTGGTAGTATCAAAATCGGCAAACAGTCCTTTTATATCTGGTTCCGATGGATAACCATTTGCAGAATTTTCAATACTATCAAAAATGGCTTTTAAATCGGTGTTTAAATTGGGGTTGGTATTGGCAGTTTTAGCCACATTTTTAAATAACTGGCTTGGATAAATAAAGTAGCCTTTTGTTTTAACAGCATCCTCTTTTATTTCAGGTGTAATTACATCATCATCTAATTTTGAATAGTCAATACTTTCATCACCTGCTTCAATATAATTGCTAAAATTTTCACTGATAAAACGGTAGAATAATGCTCCTAAAACAAATTGTTTAAAATCCCACCCATCTACAGAGCCACGCACATCGTTGGCTATTTTCCATATTTGATTTTGTAATGCTGCTCTTTGTTGTGTACTTGTCATTATAATTTTTTAGTTAATTGTGTTGTTAATACTTCTCATTGGTAGATACTTAAAAACAACAGCAATGCGAGATTCTAACACTTTGGCTTTACTCACAAATTGCATGTAAACATGCGCATAAAACACTAAAAAAACAATGCAAAATTTCAACTTCTCAACAACAGAAAGGTTATTTCAAAATAAAGGTAGTTAGATTTATACTAAACTACGCCTTTTTAAAAAACCAAAAGCTACCTTTTGAGTAGCTTTTGGGATTTCAAAGGTCGGTAAATATTACCGACCTTTGAAACAAATACTATAATAAGTCTATATTTATTTGAAAAATACGAATTTTGAATATATTAGATAAGTAAATTTTCAAATCGTCTTCACCTGCAAAATGCAATCCAACTTCAATTTTTAAAGTAATATCATTAATACCATTTTCTAATATTTTTTCAATTTGAAATGATGGTGTGCCTATTCTTTCTCCTGTTTCATAATCCGCGTAAACTATGTATGTTATCATATTTATTATATATTTTTTAAAATTATATATTAAATAAATAAAAAGTTTACTATGAAATAGTTCTTTTATAAATTATTTATTTCTAAATTACTCTATTTGTTATTATCATCATTATTTCTTAGTTTCTGCAACTCTTCAATTACAACGAAAACACCCTTGCCAGTATCCCATAAAATATTTATGGAATAAACTAGTACACCAACCAAAATAATATTTGAAACCAAATCTTTATTATTATAAATAATTATTTTACTACTTTGTAATATAAGTGTTAAAATGCTTATACAAATCAAAATTATTTGCTCAAGTAAAGATATTTTCATTTCATTTATTGTTCTAGTAAAATTAAAATCTGGTTTACTAACTACAATATCTTGCATTTTAGAAGCAATTAGTCCTAATGTTGCAGTATTGATAGCTAATAATGTAAGAAGAAGACTAATTAAATTGTTAGATAAGTACAAAAACAAAAATTGTGTTTCTAAGTAATTGCAAAAAAACACAACACTACTTGAAACAACCAAAATGAATGATATATTCTTTAAATGCTCTTTCATTACTCAACAATAGTTTTATAAAGTTTTATTACTTGTTCTGCTGTCCCTTCGATATCCAATTCTCTAATTTCCAACGTCAGCGGTTTTTCTTTTGTGTCAAGTTGTTTGCGTATATTTTTTACTTTCAATTTTATACTTCCCGCACCATTAGCAGAGTACTCGACAAGACCGTTAACTGATAAATTTTCTTGTGTTATATTTTCTAATGTGCCTTTTTCAGGTGCTTTAATGGCTATATGACTTTCATGACTATTTACATTATCAGCGAAATCTTTAAAGTCTTCGGGTAGGCTTTTAGATATATTTGCTAGATTTGGTTTTATGAATTTAAAGTTAATAAATGTTATTTGGTCATCATATTTTTTTACATAATCCCAAAAATCAATAGAGTTGAACATTTGTTCAATTTCAATATTTAATCCATATTTTTCTAAATCCCTTCTAAAAACTTTTTTAAGGATATTTTTGACTGTATCAGGCTTACTAAATGCTTCACTATTATCACTAATTGCAATTTTTTGAACACTATCATCATTGTTAAAAATAACATAACAATATGGTTCATTTGGTACATTTTTATTTTTGAAATTTTGCGTAATAGTTGTATTTTTTATTTGAGCGATTTTAAACAAATAGAAATTTCCTTCAGAGTGTTCAAGTTTTAGCGGATGAATATTTTCTTTATTCTCAATTAAATTATTTAGGATTTCAGCAAAAAACTTATTTTTATTTTCTTTAAGTTGCTCATATGTATACTCTTCCTTTGGAAAAACTTCCAATTGTTTTATAGTTTTGTCTATAGGTAACAAGTGATACCTATACATGTGAAAATTAATAATTTTGTTTTCCATTTCTTTAATATGCTTTTTTATTATTTTGTTTATTTTTTATTATTTAAAATAATTAACTTCTTGCTTATAGTTAGTTTTTACTTATTCATTTGGAATAAGATTAGATAATAAATTAAATCAATTTTCTAGGTTACTGATGTTTCTACTAATAAGAAATTTCAATTTAGGGTCAACAACTTTATATAGTCTTATATCTGAAGTCTTCCCTACCTCACTTTCAACAATAAGTCCTAATTTAAGCATTTTAGATATATAAATTTCAGAATTTTTGGTTTTTTGATTTAATGCCTTGTTTATATCTAACAAATCAAATTCATGCTTTTTTATTAGCAATATTTTTCTAATAAAAGGCATAACTTCATTACCAGCACCTGTTTTTGATGGATGACTTGAAATATAATCATAATTTTGAGCAAAAAGTATACATCCCTTTGAAATACTATTACTTTCAAAAATAGAAGCTACTGGATTATTTGTAACTTGAACATCATAAATAGAGGATAAAAGCCTAATTAAATCTCTTGGGGATTTATTTGCTAGGTCAATGATTTCCTTCTTATTTTCAGTACTAACGATTAGTTTTGAAATGTTAAATTCGGCATTGTCGGAATAAAATTGAAGTCTTTTATTTATAATTTTCTCTAAATTTTCTCTATTCCAGGAAACATCTATTTCCTTGAATTTATCAAACCTTACACCTTTTGCATTTAAAAGATAACGAACTTCAGTCCACAAACTAAAAGCAATCGAAACATCTTCTTGTAATAATAATTCTGTATCTGTGAGTATTTCTTTTGCAAAATCTACAATTTTATTTAAGTCTTGTCCTAAAATTTTGAATTCATCAATTTTGTCAAAAAGTATGACTGTTGATTGAAATTCTAATTTTTTAACAATTTGAACTAGATCACAAAGTATGGATTTTAGCTTATCATATGTATATAAATCAGTTTCTTTGATGTTTACTTTATCAATTTGTATTTCTTTAAGCTCTTTAAAATATTCAAAATAAGGAATTTGAGAATTAACGGAATATCCTAGTGATTGGGATATAATTTGACTAGAAATATTAATTGCTGTATTTGTAATACTATTTACTTTTGATAAAAAAATCTTATTGTAAATTCTTATCAAAAAATTCTTATTCTTTACTCTATCAACTTTATTGTAAATTTCTTCAAATTCTTTTTTACTTATTGTCTCAAAAAATAAATTTATATAAATGATTAATTTATCTTTCTCAATTTTTGAAAGTTTATTAAAATCTATTGAATTTTTAGAAAGAAAAATACTGAGCTTCTTAATTATATTTTTTACAACTAATTCAATTAGTTCTCTATCATTATTAACAGTTGGAATACCATCAAATTTGTCTATTATAATTGTGAATATTTGATTTTTTTCTAAGTCATTTTTCAAATAATGAATTAAAGTCGATTTACCATGACCTCTTTGTCCTAATATAAACCGACTTGAACCATTTTTTAGATCATCAATTAAGGTGTCATAATAATTTGGTTTAAAGAACAGCTTCTCTATTTGTTCAATTTCCTCCTCAGCACTATATTTTGAGAATGGATTTCTTTTTAGTCCGAATTTTTCAATCATGTTTTTTATATATAAATTTAAAATAAGTTAATTTGATTTGTTACCAGCATAATTTACTCAGTGTTTTGATAGACTTGATTTTAACACTAACCTAAACCAAAAAAAATCCCCTCCAACACTCCGTTGAAGAGGATTTTTAGTGTTTAATTACACTTTATTTAAATTGGTTTCTAGTTCCGTTATTTTGCCTTGTTCTATGGTGGCAGTTAATTTTTCCGTTTGGTAACCCTCTGCTTCTATCCTAATGGTATAAGTACCCGGGCGCATTTTGTAAAGCTCGCATAAGCCTTCTTGGTCTGCATCGTCTTTTTTATCGCTACCTTCTACATAAGCCCATGCAGTAGTAATAGGTTCGTTGGTTTCTTTATTGGTAACTGCTATGGTTACACCCGTTTTGCGCACTGCTGCATCGTTAATTACCCTAGTAGCCATAAATGCATTGGCAAAAGCCGGTTCATCAGTAGCATTTACAGTTAAATCACTAATTATTATTAGGCTAGCATCAGCCTCGTTAAATAGTGTTTTAGTTTCAGCATTTAAGCCTTTGTTATTTTTTAATGCGCTTTGGGTAGTGCCTAAGCTAGCTTGGTAATCGTTTACCAATTGCCTAGCTTGGTTTATTGTTGCCGGCAGTATATTTAATTCTCCCATGGCTTTATAATTTGTTTCTATTTGGCCTATTACATTATTAGCCTTGGCATAGCGCTCTGCATCGGTTAAGCGCGTTAAATCTGTTTTGGTAATATCAAATAATGTAATTAAAGCCAAATTTTTTGTATCCTTAGCCCATACCAAAGCTACCCTTGCCAGTTTTACCAAGGCATCTACCATGCTTTGTTCTAACTGTGCATTTCCACTAGTTATGCCATTTGTGCCGCTACTCAAGTTGGTGTGTAGCTCATTAATTCTAGTTACTAATCCATTAAACTTCAAAACTTCGGCATTTAAGCGGCTAAAGTTTTCATAAACACTTTTATTTAGAGCAAGTGTTTGTTGTACAGATAAGTACATGTTCATTTTTGCAATTTGTTGTTTGTTCATGTTAAATTTATTTTATGAACTTAATCAGTTATCAATCATTATGCCAACTTGTTTTTTAATTTTAGCAATAAAAAGCAGTTAATTTTTATGGTGGTTTTATTAATTTAAAATGTAGTATACTAATTTAAATAACAGTCCCTCTTTTTATTATGCCAAAAAGTCTATTGTTTAGTTTTAAAATACATTGTTTAACCCTAAAACTCCATTTTTCTATTTTAAAACCGTATTTTTTAAAACTAAAAGCGCATTGCTTTAACTTAACATGTCATTGTTTCACTTTAACATGACATTGTTTCGCCTCAAAACCTCATTGTTTTACCTTAAAACCCTATTGTTTGAGTTTAAAAGTCCATTTTTTTACCTTAAAACCTCATTGTTTTAATCGGAAATCGTATTTTTTTATCTTAAGTGTAAATTTTGATGCCCTTGTTGGTGTTTTAGCGAAGCGACACCAACAAGCAATACCACTTAAACTAACTTGCAAATTCAATGTATGTTACCTTACAAAGGAAATGCCTCCGGCATGACTGGGCGGGAATAAGCAATGGACAATAGGCAATTAGCAATATGCAATGTATAATTGGCAAAAGATCAATTGCCGTTCTCCCGAAAGCTTTCGGGATTAGCCAACGGAAAAAGTAATTAGCAAAAATCAAAAATCAAAAATCAAAAATCAATAACAAGTGGGAAATGAGAATTAGGAATTGAGCAATAGCGAACAACAAACATTGAATAATTTCAGTGAGATTGCTTCGTGCCTCGCAATGACGAACAACGAAAAAACCAACTCGTAACTCGCAACAATCAACATCTAACAACGAGCAATTCAACAATAAAACCATCCAACAATTAAACAATTAATCAGTTAACCAACTAACCAACTAACCAGTTAACCAGTTAAACAAATAAACCCACAACAAACATCCAACAAACTTCAAACACCGACCAACGACCAACGAACAACGATCAACGAACAACGAATATCGGAAATAAAAAAAATCACTTATCATTGCAATGAACTACATGCAAGGCAATTCGTTTTTACAAACTAAAATAGAATATTTAAAAGGAGTAGGTGCAGCAAAGGCCGAACTTTTGCAAAAGGAATATAATATATTTTCCTTTAACGATTTGCTGTACTATTTTCCCTATAGGCATATTGATAGGAGTAAAACCTATCAAATCAGTCAGCTTGACGATACCATGCAATATATTCAGTTAAAAGGAACTGTAAGTAATTTGCGTACCATTGGGCAAGGTGCAGGAGCTAGGTTGGTAGCTAACTTTAGCGATGGAACAGGCAG
>CANHUW010000052.1 GCA_947463975.1 Bacteroidota bacterium | reverse complement strand
TGCTTTACTGCAAATGACACCATTGAAATTGATAGTAGAACAAGTGACGCATTAGCATTGGCGGTGAGATTTGGTTGCCCTATTTATGTGTATGAAAATATTTTAGATCAAGCAGGTGTTGCAAGTGAACAAGTACAAGGTGAAGCATCTCAGCCAATAGAGACAAGTAGTACAAAAAAAGAAAATGATTTATCTAGTCTAACACTTAGTGAATTGAATGATTTATTAAACGAAGTTTTAGAACAAGAAGATTATATCAAAGCCATTGATATACGTGATGAAATCGCTAAGCGCAATGCAACTAAGAAATAAAGCGCATGATTCAATTCCCACATTGTAAAATTAATTTAGGCTTATCCATCATAGAAAAAAGAGTAGATGGATACCATGAATTAGAAACAGTATTTTATCCTGTTCAATTACAAGATATGGTTGAAGTATGCATTGCTGAAAATAGCCATGATGAAGTTCAATTTACGCATTCAGGTATTCCGGTTCCGGGAGATACTAAAAACAATTTATGCATTAAAGCATATCAATTATTAAAAGATAAGTTTCCTCAAATTCCTGCCACCCAAATCCATCTACACAAACATATTCCTATGGGAGCTGGACTGGGCGGAGGTTCCAGCGACGCTACAGCAGTGTTGAAAATAATGAACCAATTGTTTAATCTACAATTAGCACAAAAAGAATTGATTTCATTAGCAGCTCAATTAGGAAGTGATTGTCCATTCTTTGTTCATGAAACCCCCTGTCTTGCAAAAGGAAGAGGTGAAATACTAGAACCCATACAATGCGACTTAAGTAAGTATACCATTGTTTTAGTGCATCCCGGAATTCATGTTTCTACTGCATGGGCATTTGGTCAATTACATCCACATTCAAAATCAACATCTATTGCAACCATTGTGCAACAAGATATTCATACTTGGAAAAATGAATTGATCAACGATTTTGAAGCACCCATTTTTGAAGCATATCCTTTAATTGCTTCTTTAAAAGAATACTTATACCAAGAAAGTGCCATTTATGCAAGTATGAGTGGCTCTGGTAGTTCTTTATTTGGCATATTTCCAAAAGGCAAAACCATTGCAGCTCCAAGCTTTGCTTCAAGCATTCGAATCGATACTATTTGATTTTATTTAATTTAAATAAAATGCGAACGTTCGTTATTTGAATTTATCTAATCATTAGATAAATTTATTAGATAAGTTTAAATGGTTGATAATTTTATTGAACAATATCTCTTAAAAATTAGTATTATTTCGTAATTTTCAACAGATCACCTTTGAAAAAAAATCGTTTAATCTAATGGGAAAGAGCATGATAGAAACAAAGCAATTGGGATTGTATGACCCTGCTTATGAACACGACGCCTGTGGTATTGGTTTTGTTGCAAGTATAAAAGGTATCAAGTCGCACCAAAATGTAGGCGATGCGCTCACCATTTTAGAAAATATGGAGCACAGAGGTGCTAGCGGTAGCGAGGTGAACACAGGCGATGGTGCAGGTATCATGATTCAAATTCCACATCAATTTTTCTTTGATGAATTAGCTAAACAAGCCATTCATTTGCCACAATACGGTGAATACGGAGTGGGCTTCATTTTCTTCCCTACTGAAAAAGGAGTAATGGAGGAATGCAAAGAAATATTTGCTACTGCTGCAGAAAAATTAGGCATTGAAATTATTGGATATAGAAAAGTACCCGTAAACAAATCCACCATTGGACCAACCGCCTTAAGCGTTGAACCATTAATGGAACAGGTTTTTGTAAAAAGACCAGACTTGATTACGGATGCAGACACTTTTGAAAGAAAACTATTTATTTTAAAAAGCTACGCATCTCATACTATCAACAATACTATTAAAAAAGGATCGATTGATTTTTACATGACCTCCCTATCTCAAAATGTGATTGTGTACAAAGGTCAATTAACTTCTCATCAGGTAAGAGCTTACTTTCCAGACTTAAGTGATAAAAGAGTAGTCACGGCATTTGGATTAGTACATTCTCGTTTTGCAACCAATACCTTCCCTTCTTGGAAACTAGCACAACCCTTCAGATACATTGCACATAATGGAGAGATCAATACTTTACAAGGAAACTTAAATTGGCTTCGCTCCAATGAATCAAGTTTCTTTTCCCCTTATTTCAGTAAAGAAGAATTGGATATGATCTTGCCTGTGGTTACACCTGGTCAATCTGATAGTGCTTGTTTGGATAATGTGATTGAATTATTGACTTTATCTGGCAGAAGTTTACCTCATGTAATGATGATGTTGATTCCAGAAGCATGGGATGGTAATGATTTGATGGATCCTGTTAAGAAAGCTTTTTATGAATTTCATGCAGCCATCATGGAAGCATGGGATGGTCCAGCATCCATTTCATTCACCAATGGAAAAATGATTGGTGCTACTTTAGATAGAAATGGCTTAAGACCTTCAAGATATTGTGTCACCAATGACGACAGAGTAATCATGGCATCTGAAACAGGTGCTTTACCTATAGATCAATCTTCTATAATTGAAAAAGGAAGGCTTCAACCGGGTAAAATGTTTGTAGTAGATATGGAAGCTGGGAGAATTATTAGTGATGATGAATTAAAACAATCTATCTGTAGTAAGCAACCTTATGCAGATTGGTTGAATAAATATAAAATTCGTTTAGAAGAACTACCTGAACCAAGAATTCAGTTTACCCATTTAGAGCACGATCAAATTTTCAAATACCAAAAAGCATTTGGTTATTCTAAGGAAGATTTAGAAACAATTATTGCACCCATGGCGTTGGATGGCAAAGAGCCGATTGGCTCTATGGGTACAGATACGCCATTAGCAGTATTAAGTGATCAACCACAACATATCACTAGTTACTTTAAACAATTATTTGCACAAGTAACCAACCCACCTATTGACCCAATTCGTGAAAGAATGGTCATGTCATTGGCAACATTTGTAGGTAGCCAAGGTAGTTTATTGATTGAAGATCCAATGGCTTCACATTGTGTTGCATTAAAACATCCCATCTTAAACAATCATGAATTAGAGAAAATCAGAAGTATCGATACGGGTGTATTCCAAGCAAAAACCTTACAATGTTATTTTAGAGCAGATGGAAAAGAGGGTTCTCTTAAAAAAGGATTGGATAGATTATGTAGATATGCGGTGGATGCAGTAGATGATGGATTTGAAGTAATTGTATTGACAGATAGATCTATAGATTCTGAGCATGCTGCTATACCAAGCTTATTAGCTTGTTCTACGGTTCACCACCACTTAATCAGAAAAGGGTTAAGAGGCAAAGTGGGTATTATTGTAGAAGCGGGAGATGTTTGGGAAGTACACCATTATGCATGTTTGATTGGATTTGGCGCAACTGCCATTAATCCATATTTGGCGCTGTCTAGTATCAGAGACATGAAATTGAATGAACAAATTAAAACAGATTTAGAAGAAAAATATTTAAAGAAGAATTATATCAAAGCGGTAAATGAAGGCTTATATAAAGTATTCTCTAAAATGGGAATCTCTACACTTCAATCCTACCAAGGTGCTCAAATTTTTGAAATCATTGGTATAAATAAAGAAGTAGTCAATAGACATTTCACAGGTGCTACTTCCAGAATTGAAGGAATGGGATTAGATGAAATTGCAAAAGAAATTCTCGCGAAACATGAATTAGCATTTGCTAAAAAATCATCTCCTGTAGATAGACTACCAGTAGGTGGCATCTATCAATGGAAGAGAAGAGGTGAAGCACATTTATTCAATCCTCAAACCATCCATGCTTTACAACATGCTACTTCTACAAAAGATTATGCCACTTTCAAGAAGTATTCGAAATTAGTGAATGACCAAACTGATAAAGCATATACATTAAGAAGCTTATTGGATTTTAAACCAACTAGAGCTTCTATTTCGATTGATGAAGTAGAGCCAGCATCAAATATTTTTAAGCGTTTTGCAACTGGTGCCATGTCTTTTGGTTCTATCTCTTGGGAAGCGCACACTACCCTTGCGATTGCCATGAATAGATTAGGCGGAAAGAGCAATACCGGAGAAGGTGGCGAAGATCCCATAAGATATCAAAAAATGGAAAATGGCGATTCTATGAGAAGCGCCATCAAACAAGTTGCGAGTGCAAGATTTGGTGTGACGAGCGAATACCTTACCGAAGCAGACGAATTACAAATTAAAATGGCACAAGGTGCCAAGCCAGGTGAAGGTGGGCAATTACCAGGTGATAAAGTGGATGATTGGATTGGAAGAACAAGACATTCTACACCAGGTGTAGGTTTAATCTCTCCACCACCACATCATGATATTTATTCTATTGAAGATTTATCTCAATTAATTTTTGATTTAAAGAATGCGAACAGAGCTGCGAGAATCAATGTTAAACTTGTTTCTAAAGCAGGTGTGGGAACTATTGCTGCAGGTGTAACAAAAGCAAAAGCAGATGTGGTATTGATTGCAGGATTTGATGGTGGCACAGGCGCTTCTCCTTTAAGCTCCATCAAACATACTGGTTTACCTTGGGAATTAGGTTTAGCAGAAACCCATCAAACCTTGGTAAAAAATAAATTAAGATCTCGTGTGGTGGTTCAAGCCGATGGGCAAATGAAAACAGGAAGAGATATTGCCATTGCTGCATTACTAGGAGCAGAAGAATGGGGCGTTGCTACAGCTGCTCTAGTGGTAGAGGGTTGCATCATGATGCGTAAGTGTCATATGAATACTTGCCCAGTGGGCGTTGCTACTCAGGATCCTGAATTAAGAAAAAGATTCAAAGGCAATCCTGATCATGTAGTAACCTTCTTTGAATACATTACAGAAGAGCTTCGTGAAATTATGGCTGAATTAGGTTATAGAACAGTAAATGAAATGATTGGCCAAGTGGATGCATTAACAATGCGTAAAAATATGAACCACTGGAAATTTAAAAACTTAGATTTGAGTGGAGTTTTATACAAAGAACCTGCAGAAGAAGGTGTTGGATTGTATAATACAGAAACACAGGATCACGGATTAACAAATGTATTGGATTGGAAATTACTAGAAGCTGCACAACCTGCTATTCAGCAACAACAAAAAGTAAAAGCTTTTTTTGATATTAAAAATACAGATAGAACTGTTGGCACCATTGTATCCAATGAAATCACTAAAGTATATCAAGCAGCTGGCTTACCAGAAGGGACTATACATTTCAAATTTACTGGAACTGCCGGGCAAAGCTTTGGCGCATTTAATACTAAGGGGCTTAGATTAGAATTAGAAGGTGATGCCAATGACTATTTTGGAAAAGGTTTAAGTGGTGCACAATTAATTGTATACCCTGATAAGAAAGCCGGGTTTATTGCAGAAAACAATATTATCATTGGAAACACTGCATTTTACGGCGCAACCAGTGGTGAAGCATATATTAGAGGTAAAGCTGGTGAAAGATTTGCAGTAAGAAATTCTGGTGCTACCGTTATAACAGAAGGTGTAGGTGATCATGGTTGTGAATACATGACAGGAGGAACTACAGTAATTTTAGGTGAAACAGGAAGAAATTTTGCAGCGGGCATGAGCGGTGGTATCGCTTTTGTATATAATGTGAAAGGAGATTTTGATGATTTATGTAATAAAGAAATGGTAGACTTAGATCCAGTAGCAGATCAAGATATCAATTTATTAAAACAATTGATTCAAAATCATTACAACTATACAGAAAGTGCAGTGGCTAAATTTATTTTAGCAGATTTTGATAATCAACTAAAGCATTTTATTAAAGTATTCCCTCGTGATTACAAAAAAGTATTATTATCAAAAGCTAAAACAGCAACTGTACAATAAAATAATTGATTATTTAATTTGAATGAAGCATTATGGGTAAGCCAACCGGATTTAAAGAATATACAAGAGAACTTCCTTCTAAATTACCAGTAGAAGAAAGAAAGAAAAACTATAACGAGTTTGTAGATTTATTTCCTGAACAAAAATTAAATGAACAATCTGCTCGTTGTATGAATTGTGGTGTACCATTTTGTCATAGTGGATGTCCTTTGGGAAATATCATACCAGAGTTCAATGATGCGGTATATAAAAAAGAATGGAAAGAAGCATATGAGATTTTAATTTCTACCAATAATTTCCCTGAATTCACTGGTAGAATTTGCCCAGCACCTTGCGAAAGTGCATGTGTATTAGGTATTAATCAACCAGCCGTAACGATTGAAGAAATTGAGAAACATATCATAGAAATTGCTTTTGAAAAAGGATTTGTAAAACCAAGAAAACCTAATACCAGAACAGGTAAAAAAGTAGCAGTGATTGGATCTGGCCCATCTGGCTTAGCAGCAGCTGCTCAATTAAATTATGCAGGACATGAAGTAACTGTTTTTGAAAGAGATCCAAAACCAGGAGGATTATTGAGATTTGGTATTCCTGATTTCAAACTAGAGAAATCAGTAGTAGAAAGAAGAATACAAATTTTAGAACAAGAAGGTATTGAATTTAAATGCAATGCCAATGTGGGGGTGAATATTAGAGTAAATGATATCTTAAGAGAATTTGATGCCATTGTTCTTGCAGGAGGATCAACCATACCAAGAGATTTATCTGTACCAGGAAGAGCATTAAATGGAGTTCATTTTGCCATGGAATTCTTGAAGCAACAAAATAAAAGAGTAAGCAATTTACCTGTAAACGAAAAAGAGATTCTTACTACAGGCAAGCATGTTGTAGTTATTGGAGGTGGTGATACAGGAAGTGATTGTGTTGGTACTTCAAATAGACAAGGTGCTAAATCTATCACTCAATTTGAATTACTACCAAAACCTCCTGATGCAAGAGCAGCCTACATGCCATGGCCTACCTACCCTATGTTATTAAAAACAACTACTTCTCATGAGGAAGGTGTAGACAGAGTTTGGGAAGTAGCCACCAAAGCATTTATTGGAGATGAAAATGGGAATTTAAAGGCTTTACAAATTGTAGATTTAGAATGGAGCAGTGCTGCTGATGGAAAACCCGCTTCATTCAAAGAAAAGGAAGGTAGTATTAGAGAGATCCCTTGTGAAGCAGCATTTTTAGCAATGGGTTTTTTACACCCTCAACAAAATGGATTAATAGAAGAGCTTGGTGTTGAATTAGATGAAAGGGGCAATGTAAAAGCAACGGAAGCAGCTTATCAAACTTCAGTTCCTAAAATTTTTACTGCAGGTGATATGAGAAGAGGTCAATCACTAGTTGTATGGGCTATAAGTGAAGGAAGAGAATGTGCAAGACAAGTAGACATCTATCTTACTGGAAGCTCATTACTAGAATCAAAAGATGTAAATCTTTTGGTTCAACTTGCATAAAGTATTATTTTGTTCCATAATTGCTTAAGTTATTCACATGCCGATTCGTAGGAATCGGCATTTTTTATTTGTATTTATTTAAAAATCAATTATTTGTAAGTAAGAAACAGATTTTAATTTCATATTATATATTTTTATATGTTTATTTATATTGACAATTTATAGATGTTTTATAGTATTTTTGGAAAATAAATATAATATATAATATTTTTTAATATTTAAACTTCCAAAATGAAAAATCAAGTTGTACAAAAATTAACCCCCTTTTTACTACTCGTTTTAGTAGCAGTATTAGCTTTATTTGTCCCACAACTTCCAAACTTTCAGGGAGACGCCAATACATATAGTCCAGCTGATATTGCATGGATCTTGGTAGCAACAGCTTTGGTATTCATAATGACCCCAGGATTGGCTTTCTTTTATGGTGGTATGGTACATAGAAAAAATATTATTTCAACCATGATTAAGAGTATCGTTTCTGCCGGTATCGTAACAGTCATCTGGGTAACTTATGGTTATAGCTTAAGCTTTGGAGCATCCATCAATGGTCTAATTGGTAACCCAATGACGCATCTATTTTTTAAAGATGTAGCAAATGGCGCACCTGCATTACAAGGAGGCGCAGCTTTAACAATCCCTTTATTATTGTTTGCAATGTTTCAATTAATGTTTGCCATCATTACTCCAGGATTGGTGGTGGGTGCAGTAGCTGAACGAATCAAATTCACTTCTTATATTTTATTCATTGTATTATTTATCACTTTTATTTACGCACCATTAGCACATTGGTCATGGCATCCCTCAGGTTTCTTATTTAAAATGGGCGCTTTGGACTTTGCAGGTGGAACTGTAGTTCATATCAGTGCTGGATGTGCAGCATTAGCAGGAGCAATTGTATTAAAACAAAGAAGAGCTAAATTAGAACAACAAGAAATCCCTCCCGCTAATATTCCCTATGTATTAATTGGGACAGGATTGCTTTGGTTTGGATGGTTTGGATTTAATGCAGGATCTGCTTTAGGCGCTAATGCTCTTGCAGTTAATGCTTTTGCTACAACCAATACTGCTGCCGCAGCTGCAGGTTTAGCATGGATGTTCTTTGATGTAATGAAAGGTAAAAAGCCTTCTGTCTTAGGCTTTTGTATTGGAGCAGTCGTGGGTTTAGTAGCTGTTACACCGGCAGCAGGATTTGTTGGTATACCACAAAGTATTTTCATCGGAATAGTTGGTGCAGTCATTTCAAATGTATTGAGTCATGCATTTAAATTATCTAGAGTGGATGATACTTTAGATGTTTTTCCTTGTCATGGCATAGGTGGTATTGTTGGCATGTTATTAACCGGCGTATTTGCTTCAAAAGCAGTCAACCCAGCTGGAGCAGACGGTTTATTTTATGGTAATCCTGCCTTTTTCTTTACTCAATTAAAAGCAATGTTGATTGTAGTTGCTTACAGTTTCAGTGTATCCTATATCATCTTTCAACTAATAGCATTCTTATTACCATTACGCGTATCTGAAGAAGAAGAAGAATTAGGTTTAGATGCTACGCAACACGATGAAAAATATGGAAGAAACCCATTAAAAGCATAATCATCTAAGTTTTACAATAAGTATCGTTTTTAAAGCAGCAATCAGGCCTCCCTAATCCAAAAATTAGGGAGGTTTTTTTGTATATTAGTGGCTGATGAAAAAGCTCAAAAACATTATACATTTTCCTATTCGCATAGTTCAGTTCTTTTATTGTCTATATGCCCTAATTGTATTTTCTGTACTTACCATCATATCGGTAATCATCATGCTTTTCATGCTTCCATTCAGTAAGCGTAAATTAAGTCACCGGGTTTATAAAATTTGCAGGTATTGGTCCAAGGCTTTTTTACTGTTAATAGGTATTAGGCACATTGAAATTTTTGAAGACAGTCACGATTTTAAGAAGCCTCAAATTTTTGTGGCAAACCACAACTCCTATATGGACATCCCTCCTATTGTTCAATTAAAACACCAACCCATCAAACCATTAGGAAAATTTGAATCATCCAAGATTCCCATTTTTGGCTGGATTTATCGCGCAGCAGTCATCATGGTAGATAGAAGCAGTCCAGAGAAAAGAGCTAAAAGTCTTAGAAATCTTAAGGCAGCATTATATAAAAAGACCTCTATATTTATTTTTCCAGAAGGAACTTTTAGTATGACAGAAGAGCAACCATTAAAGAATTTTTATAATGGTGCATTTAAATTGGCTATTGAAATGCAAATACCCATTCAACCCATATTAATGGTCGATGCTGTTGATAGAATGCATTATTCAGGCGTATTTACTTTAACACC
>CANHUW010000051.1 GCA_947463975.1 Bacteroidota bacterium | reverse complement strand
TAGATTTTTAAATACCTTTAGGCACTTTTACAAATAGGTATTACTATGTTATATTCAATGACCGGATACGGTAGGGCGGAGAGCAATTTTAATGAAAAGACATTTATTGTCGAAGTAAAGTCTTTAAATGGAAAGCAATTTGACCTTCGCTTAAATATCCCCTCTCCTTTAAAGCCTTATGAGGTAGAGATTAGAAACAAATTGAATGAAACTATTTTAAGAGGCAGTGTGGAGTGTAACATTCAAATCAAATCTAATGGGATTACAAAACCCATCAGTATCAATAAAGAATTAGCCAAATCTTATTACCAACCCATTATGGAGTTGGCAGACGAATTAGGGATTACCAAAGAAAATATTTTAAGTACTTTATTAAAAATGCCAGATGTGGTTGCTTCAACCAATGAAGTATTTACAGAGGAAGAGTGGAAGGTATTGGCTGGAGTATTACAACAAGCGATTGATTTATTGATGAAGCATAGAGTGGAAGAAGGGAAGTCTATCGAGAAAGATTTAATGGAAAGAGTAGCTGCTATTTCTGCTCAGCAAGCTATTATTGAAAAAATCGAACCCATTAGAAGGGCTAAAGTAAAAGAAAATCTAATCAAGCAATTAGAGCAACATATTGGTGCTGATAAATATGACGCTAATAGATTAGAACAAGAACTAATCTATTACATTGAAAAAATTGACATCTCTGAAGAACGTGTAAGATTGACAAATCATTGCGTTTACTTTAATACTATTTTGTTAGAGAAAGATCCTTCTAAAGGGAAAAAGCTTTCTTTTATTTTACAAGAAATGGGTAGAGAGATTAACACAACTGGCTCTAAAGCCAATGATGTAGATATTCAAAAAGCAGTGATTTTAATGAAGGATGAATTAGAAAAAGCAAAGGAACAAATTTTAAATGTTTTATAAGATGAGCTTGTGGAATAAAACATATTTAATACTTCTAGTGACACTATTTTTAGGAGCTTGTCAAACCATTGATTTGTATGAGCAAACCACTACTTACCCAGAGCATCAATGGGCTAGTAAGCAGGTAAACCAATATCAATTTACAATAGCCGATTCCAATGCTAGGTACAATATGTTTTTTGTGGTAAGACATCACAATGCATATCATTATAAAAATATTTGGCTACAAGTGAGCACACAGGCTGCTGGTGATACTGTGCAAAAGCAAACCATTAATATCAATTTAGCAGATGATATGAATGGATGGCTAGGCTCTGGCATGGATGATATTTATGATCATAGGGTGTTGATGAACACGCAAGCCTTGAAACTTCCAAAAGGAATTTTTAAAGTAAGTATACAGCAGATTATGCGCGAAGATCCACTACAGAATATTTTAACTACTGGAGTAAGAGTAGAAAAAGCAAAGCCATGAAAATAGCTATCAAAAAACCAATGATTGATCCATTGAAGCTCATCAGTGTTATTTATTGGATTTTTTTGACGTACATGGTAGCAGCATTTATTTGGTGGTATGTATCATTGGAAAAACAAAATGATCAAATCACACAAATAAAAATCGAAAAATTACAAGCATCACCAGGTGCAACTACTGCACAATATCAAGCACTGTTAAATTATCAAGAAAGAAAAAGAAAACAATTTCTAGGAGAGGGTATTACCTTTTTATTCTTATTTTTTTTAGGTGCCATCTATGTATATAGGTCTTTGGTGAAACAATTAAGGTACTCTAATCAGCAACAAAATTTTATGATGGCGGTAACGCATGAACTAAAAACGCCCATCGCAGTAACCCAATTAAATATTGAAACCCTTTTAAAAAGAGATCTTCAATTAGATCAACAAAAACAATTGTTGAATAATTCTTTGAAAGAAACACAGCGTTTGGATGCATTATGTAATAATATTCTTTTAGCTGCTCAATTAGATTTGGCAGATTATCAGCAAAACAAACAATCCATTCTTCTCACTGAAATTGTCACTGGAGTAGTAAAATCTTTTGAAGAAAGATTTCCTACAAGGAAAATTATTACACATGTTCAAGAAGGGGTAATGATGTATGCCGAACCTTTGTTAATGCAGATGCTATTACAGAATTTGATTGACAATGCTAACAAGTATGCACCCATTGAATCACCTATAGAGGTTATTTTGGAACAAAAGGAGCAACAGATTTTAATGCAAGTGAAAGATAATGGTCCAGGGATTCCACCTGCAGAAAGAGAACGCGTATTCAATAAATTTTATAGAGTGGGTAATGAATTTACAAGATCTACCAAAGGGACTGGTTTGGGCTTGTATTTATGTAAGAAAATTGCAGAATTCCATCAATCTCAGTTATTGATAAGCGAAAATCACCCCCAGGGTACAATTTTTAGTTTTAAGGCAATGTTTTAGTTTTTTGGGCGTTATTATAGGGTTAATTCTACATCATGTCTTTGAGCTCTATTGCCGATTTTTTACAACCTGTTAATTTAGACCTGCTTTCTAAGGATGAAGGCTATAGGGATACCCAGTTAGGTAAACATATTAAGGTATATGAAACCCAATTGCCTGATATCACGGATGCAGATATGGTGATTATTGGTGCTGGAGAATGCAGGGGTGCAGGATATGCTTTAAATGATCATGCATCAGCAGACGGAATTCGTTCTGCTTTATACGCTTTATATTATTGGCATGCACAAGTAACTATTGCCGATTTGGGCAATGTTAAAATTGGTCAAACTATACAAGATAGTTATGCGGCATTAAGAACAGTCGTTGCTGAATTGATTTTACAAAATAAAAAAGTGGTGGTGATTGGCGGCTCTCATGACTTAACATTACCTCAGTATCATGCTTATACGAGTATCCCTACTTTAGTGAATGCTGTGGTGACAGACGCTAAAATTGATTTAGATCTTGAAGCAAGATTACCAGCAGATCATTTTTTAGAAGAATTATTTACTGGTTTGCCTAATCACTTGAATCATTATGCACATATTGCTTTCCAAAGTTATTTTATGCATCCTCATATGCTAGAAACCATCGATAAGTTAAGATTCGATTGTTTTAGATTGGGTGTGGTAAGAGAAGATATTGAAGAAATGGAACCAGTGATTAGAGATAGTCATATGATGAGTTTTGATATTAGTGCTATTCAAAATGCGCAAGCCCCTGCCAATATCATTACCCCTAATGGTTTAAACGGCGAAGAAGCTTGTGTGTTGATGCAATATGCTGGAATGAGCTGGAAGACCAGTAGTATTGGGCTATATGGATACCAAGCAGAATTAGATCGCAACGGTTTGACCGCTATTCAAATAGCGCAAATGATGTGGTATATCATTGATGGTATACAAAAAGGGAAAAAAGAATCTCCTTTATCTGCCACAGAAAGGTTTAAAGAATTTCATATTGCTTTTTCTGATATAGATACGCAATTTTTACAAAGTAAAAATACCGGAAGATGGTGGATGCAATTGCATAATAAAGAATGGGCGCCTTGTAGTTATAAAGATTATTTAGTAGCTTCCAAAAACGAAATCCCAGAAAGATGGCTAAGAGCATTAGAAAGAGAATAATTACTGTGCAGTATATTTCATTATTTATTTCCATTCTTTTATTTTCTAGTTCTTGTGTCGTGCAAAAAGCACAGCGTTCTTTATTGAATGCACCCGCTTTAAAAGGAGCGCATGTTGGGATTGCTGTTTACAATGACACAAAGGGTTCATGGATTAATCAACACCAAAGCGATTATTATTATACACCAGCAAGTAATACTAAAATATTAGACACTTATGTTGGTTTACAATTTTTAGGCGACTCCATTCCAGGATGGAAAGTGGCAGAAAACGCAGATACCCTATTTTTATTTCCTCAAGGTGATCCAAGTTTTTTACATCCTGAATTCCCTTACCAGCCTATTGTTGATTTAATTCAACAAACCAATAAGCAAGTAGTGATTGCTGCTGCTCAGTCCAATGATCGTTTTGAAAGTATGGGGGATGGTTGGGCCTGGAATGATTATGCAGAAGATTATCAACCAGAACGTTCTAGAATGCCCGTATACGGCAATGTGGTTCATTTTTATGATGATGGAAAAAACATACAAATTAAGCCTTTTACTTTTTTTAAAAATCAAGCTATACAATACGAGCGTGTCAAATCTAAACAATGGTCAAGAAAAAAAGCAACCAATGATTTTTTTATAACAACTCAAAAAAGTAATGCCAAATATTTTCAGGTACCTTTTGTGACCGATGCTGAAAAGTCAATCCAATTATTAAATGATAGTTTGCATTTGACAAAGCCAATTCAACCATTGCACTATGCTCCTCTACTTGCACAAAGAACGATTAAAACAGTTCCAACAGATACTTTATTAAAAATTATGATGAGCAGAAGTGATAATTTTTATGCTGAGCAAATTTTGTTAATGAGTAGTGCGCAATTATTGAGTCGTATGGATGATGCTGCATTTGTAGATAGTATCATTCAGCAAGAGTTTACTTTTTTACCACAACCTATGCGTTGGGCAGACGGAAGTGGTTTAAGTAGGTATAATTTAAATACACCTGAAAATTATATAGCTATTTTAAAACAAATGCATGCTAAGTTCGGAGAAGCAAGGGTGAATCAAATTTTTGAAAAAGGGGGAGAAGGGACACTCTCTGCATATTATAAAAATTTTCCAGGAACATTATATGCTAAGACAGGTACCCTAGGTGGACAAATTGCTTTAAGTGGCTTTATCTATACTAGGCGTCAGCAAAAATTATATTTTTCCGTGCTAGTAGCCAATCATATGAGTACAACTAGTGCTGCTGTTCGAAAAGCGGTAGAAGCTTATTTAGTGGAGATTGCGAAACGTAACTGATCCGAGATAGTCAACCATCAAGATGTCATCAATAATAGTTATTGAGTAAACAAGCCATCAATATAGGCTTCGTTCAAAGAGATATAGGTTGGTGCACCTGTAGCTGTTACCTGAGGTGTCTCGCATTCACATAAAGCATCAATCAAGGTGCTCATCTCTAATGTGGTTAATTCCTTTCCCGCTTTGATAGCCATCTGTCTGCTCATGCAGCGAATTAGCTTTTCTCTTTTACTAAAATTCAGGTTAGTACTAAAATGTTTAAATTGTTCTAATAATAACTCAATGGCATTTTTTTCGTTTCCAGCTTCTATATCAGCTGGAATTCCTTGTATCACAAAACTATTGGGCCCAAAATTTTCTAATTCATATCCTATCAAAGCCAAATCAGGAATAATCTCTTCTAGCAATGCAGTATCAGAAGCACTTAATTCCAAAACTACAGGGAATAAACTTTTTTGAGTAGCATGTGCTTGCATACTCGCTTTTTGATATTTCTCATACAAGATACGCTCATGCGCTAATTGTTGATGGATCATTAAAAAGCCAGAATTTGCAGGAGCAATAATATAGGTGTTGTGTATTTGAATTAAGGGAGCATCTTTAAGAATGGATAATTTATTGTCCATTTCTGTAAAACCCATGGAAGAAGGTTTTACAATGTATTCGTTATTGGGTTCAGCACTAGGAATGGTAGAAAAATAATCTTTCCATTGACCATTCTCTTTATTGCCACTAGATTTAGGAATAAAATGCGCTTGATTTTTTTGCGTAAAGCCAGCGTACAAACTATTGCTTGTAGTAGCATTTTGCTGTTGTTCTGTAAAAGGTTTTTGAACTGCATCTAGGCTTTGAATAGACGCAT
Organism: Bacteroidota bacterium; assembly: GCA_947463975.1. Classification (GTDB taxonomy): domain Bacteria; phylum Bacteroidota; class Bacteroidia; order Chitinophagales; family Chitinophagaceae; genus Sediminibacterium. The sequence continues at coordinate 4,070 of CANHUW010000051.1, read as the reverse complement.
CTAATGAAAAATCTAAAGAAGGTGCAATACTAAATTGCGCTAAAGCATGCTTTACAGCTGCTTGTACAAATGCGTAGATGATTTTATCGTCTTCAAATTTAATCTCCTGTTTAGTAGGATGCACATTGATATCCACTTGCGCAGGATCCACATCTATGTATAAAATGTAACTGGGAAAATTTTCTTTAGCAATTAAACCTTCAAAAGCATTGGCTACAGCATGATGCAAGTAGGCGCTTTTAATAAATCTTCGATTGACAAAAAAGTATTGATCGCTTCTTGTTTTTTTAGCGGTTTCAGGCTTACCCACAAATCCTGCAATATTTAAATAATCCGTGTGTTCACCCACTGCAACTAATTTAGCATTGTAACTATTTCCTAATACTTGAATAGCCCTTTGTTTGAAGCTGCCTCCTTCCCAATGAAATACTTCTTGCCCGTTATTGTTTAAACTAAAAAATATTTCAGGAAATGCCAATGCTACTCTGGTGAACTCGTCGATGATATGTTTTAGCTCTGCAGCATTGCTCTTTAAAAAATTTCTTCTTGCTGGCACATTGAAAAATAAATTCTTCATGCTGATACTGGTTCCTACTGGACAAGCTGTAGGACTAGTTTCTACAATTTTACTGTTCTCCACAAAAACCTCCGTGCCCGTTTCATCTTCTGCTCTTCTGGTTTTTAATTGTACTTGACCCACTGCAGCAATAGAGGCCAATGCCTCTCCTCTAAAACCCATCGTTCTTATTTGAAACAAATCCTCTATAGTACTAATCTTACTTGTGGCATGTCTTCCAAAAGCGTTTTGTGCATCTATAGGGCTCATGCCCTTGCCATTGTCAATTACCTGAATTAAAGCTTTTCCTGCATCATTGATGATGAGCTGAATTTTGGTGGCACCTGCATCTACCGCATTTTCCAACAATTCCTTTACGGCGCTTGCTGGTCTTTGTATCACTTCGCCCGCCGCAATTTGGTTGGCGATATGATCTGGTAATAAATGTATTGTTTCGGCCACTTTAAATCTTTTTGAAGTGTGTAAAAGTAGTAAATTTGCCACTTAAAATTTCATCTTATGCTCAGAACGGCAGACATTCAAAAATTACCCCATCATTACCTCCCCAAAGACTTTGTTTTAACGGATTGGGCAAGCCTGGAGCCATATTTTATAGCATTATCGAATAGGCCAATTGAAGACGCATTGGGTCTTGAAAAATGGCTAAAAGATTTGAGTGAACTGGAAGCTTTTGTAAGCGAAGATGCATGTTGGAGACAGATAAAAATGACCTGTGATACCACCGATAAAAGTTTGGAAGAAGCCTTCAACTTTTTTTGTATGGAGATTCAACCTAAAATGCAACCCTATGCAGATGCGTTGAATAAAAAATTAATCGCTTGTCCGTTCACTAAAGAATTGGATCAAGCGGAATATTTTACCTACTTAAGAGCTGTTCAAAAAAGCATTGATTTATTTAGAACAGAAAATATTGCCATTCAAGCGGAATTAAGTGTGATGCAACAACAATATGGTACCATTGCAGGTAAAATGACCATTACGCATGAAGGGCAGGAATATACTTTACAACAAGCAGCACAGTTTTTAGAAAGCGAAGACAGATCAATAAGAGAATCGGTATATAGAAAAATTCAGCAAAGAAGATTAGAAGACAAAATCGCCATGCATGATTTGTTTTCTAGTTTGATTCAGAAAAGACATCAGGTAGCTGTTAATGCAGGATTCGAAAATTACAGAGATTACAAATTTGTAGAACTAGGCAGGTTTGATTATACCAAAGAAGATTGTTATCAATTTCATGAAGCGGTAAAATTACACGTGCTTCCTTTGATTGATAAAATCTATGCTAGAAAAAAACAAAAGCTTGGCTTAGATACTTTAAAACCTTGGGATACAGAAGCGGAACCAGCTGGAACAAAACCTTTGAGACCTTTTACCGATGGTAAAGATTTATACGAAAAATCTGTGGCTTGCTTTGAACAATTACATCCATTCTTTGCTGATTGTTTGAAAAAGATGAATGCATTAAAGCATTTTGACTTAGAAAGTAGAAAAGGAAAAGCTCCAGGCGGATACAACTGCCCACTAGCAGAATCTGGCGCACCATTTATCTTTATGAATGCGGCAGGTCAAATGAGCGATGTAACCACCATGGTGCATGAGGGTGGTCATGCTATTCATAGTTTCTTGTCACATAACTTAAGCTTGAGTGCTTTCAAAGAATATCCTATGGAAATTGCAGAAGTGGCAAGTATGTCTATGGAATTATTTAGCATGGACCATTGGCAATCTTTCTTTGATAATGCATCAGATTTAAATAGAGCAAAAGAACATCAATTGGAAAGAACCATTACCATTTTCCCTTGGATAGCTATTATTGATAAATTCCAACATTGGGTGTATGAGCATCCAGCACATACTATTGAAGAAAGAACCAATACATGGACTAGTATTTTAAAAGAGTTCTCTACGGGCAGCATTGATTATACTGGATTAGATGAGTTCAGAGCAATTGGATGGCAAAGACAATTGCATTTATTTGAAGTCCCTTTTTATTATATTGAATATGGCATTGCACAATTAGGAGCCATTGGAATGTGGATGCAATACCAACAAAATCCAAAGCAAGCATTAGAGCGTTATATGGACGCTTTAGCATTGGGTGGAACAAAAACATTGCCTGAATTATATCAAACTGCAGGCATAGAATTTAATTTCTCTCCCCACTATGTGAAAAAATTAATGGACTTTACCAACGCTCAATTAGAAAAACTCTATCAATAAATTGACTAGTTGTTGTTATTTTGAGGAGGTCGATTATTTGGTCTTGGACCATTATTAGGGCGAGGCCCGTTATTATTAGGACGAGGTCCGTTATTATTTGGTCTCGGTCCACTGTTGTTAGGACGTGGACCATTGTTATTGGGACGAGGTCCATTATTGCTAGGACGATCGTTTCTGTTTTGATCTCTTCTTCTGCGATCGTTTTTCTCTAAACTTTTCAAGCTAATTTGACCCACCAATTCTACAAAACTATTTTCAACTTCTTTTACTTTATTACTCGTTAATTCAACTGCTTGTAATTCTTCTACTACCACACCTTGTTGATTTAAACGTTTGATTTCTTTAACTCTTTGTAAAGTTAAAGGGTAATGCTTGGTATTGTTGGGTAGGGTATACCACATTAGATTTTTGAAAATATCTTTCTTAATCAAGAATGCTTGACCCATGGCAGTTTGCAAAGTATCTGCATAATCAGGAAAGTCTTGTAAGGCATCCAAGTAAGTGTCTAATTCAAAATTCAAACAACACTTTAAACGACCACATTGTCCGCTTAATTTGGTTTGATTGATAGAAAGATTTTGATAACGCGCAGCAGTAGTGTTCACGCTTTTGAAATCATGCAACCAAGTACTACAACATAGTTCTCTACCACAGCTTCCAATACCGCCCAATTTGGCTGCTTCTTGTCTAATTCCTATTTGTCGCATTTCTACTTTCACTTTGAATTCTCCAGCGAAAATTCTAATCAATTCTCTGAAATCAATTCTGTCATCAGCAGTATAAAAGAAAGTAGCTTTTTTGCCATCTGCTTGAAGCTCCACTTCACTTAGCTTCATCGCCAATTTTAAGTTGCTTGCATGCGTACGACTTCTTGCTAAAATATCTGCCTCTCTACTTTTGCTTATTTTAAACGCTTCAATATCTCTTTCGTTACTAGCCCGTACAATTTTTTTCATCTCTGCGCTAAACTCATCTACGCCTCTTTTCTTCATTTGAATGCGAACAAGCTCTCCAGTAATGGACACTTCGCCCACATCAAAACCATTTACCCCTTCGATGGTAACATAGTCTCCTTTTTCAAAATGTTGTAAAGTAAGATTTCTATAAAATTCTTTTCGGCTGCCTTGCTTAAAGCTTACTTCCAATACCTTACATTGACTTTCAGCATCGTCAATAGGTAGGTCGCGCAACCAATCATGTACATTTAATCTATTACATCCTCCCGTGCTACAGCCGCCATTACTTTGGCAACCTCCTGGTTTCCCAGTTC
>CANHUW010000050.1 GCA_947463975.1 Bacteroidota bacterium | reverse complement strand
TAAAGATTTTGCAGAAAAAAATGAAATCAAAGACCAAAGCCAACTTTGGGGATATCAGGTTAAAGATCTATTTCATCGCATAGGTAGCTAGTACTACAAACTTGTTCAAAAAATTAGACATACTAATTCTGAAGGCCTTCATTGGACCTTTTATAGCAGCACTAACGATTACCACTTTTGTGCTGACGATGCAATTTTTTTGGTTATACATTGACGACTTAGTAGGAAAGGGATTAGATTTTATCATCATTATGCAATTAATAGGTTTAGTAGCTATTAATACCATAACACTTTCATTACCGCTGTCTCTTTTGTTTTCTTCTATTATGACTTTTGGTAATTTAGGAGAGAGTTTTGAATTGGTTGCCATCAAGGCTGCTGGGATTCCATTGATTCGTTTTATGCGTCCCATATTTTTGTTCACCATATTGCTATCTGGAGTGGCGTTTTTATTTGCCAACAATATTATTCCTATTGCTCAAATGAAGTTGACCAAGCTCAAATACGATATTATTGTTGCTAAGCCTGCAATGGATTTAAAAGAAGGCGTATTTTATGATAAGATAGATGGCTATATCATCAAATTAGGTAAGAAAGAATCCAATGATAGTGTCATGCAGAATATTATCATCTTTGAGAAAAGATATGGTTTACAAGATAATATGACTATGGCTGCATCTGGTATCATGCGCGTTTCGCCAGATAAAAAATTTTTAGAATTTACCATGTACAATGGTTGGCGTTATCAAGAAAGAGGACAAAGAGGAAACACCCCTACCGAATTCACTAGATTGTATTTTAAAGAATATAAAAAAGTATTTGATTTAAAGTCTTTCCAATTGGGCAAGAATAATGATCAAATTTACGATCCAAAAATGTTGAGCATTCGTCAATTACAACATGCGCTTGACTCTGTAAAAAATAATGACTTCTATTACTTGAAAAAAACAAAAGCAGAATTGGGTGGTTATCTACGATTTATGAATTATAAAGATAGTGCTCAACTTTTTAATGCTGTTAAAGCGAAACCAATTAAGTCGATGTATGATATTATTCCAGCTTCGGAAAAATATAGCACTGTTGAAAGTGTAGGTTACCAATTTGCTGCTATGATAAGTAGCTTGGGGTCATTGTCCATAATATATAAAGATAAAATTCAGTCAACAGCTTATCATGCAATTGAGTGGCACAGAAAATTTACTTTATCTTTTGCATGCATTGTATTGTTTTTAATTGGCGCTCCATTGGGATCCATTATTAGAAAAGGGGGATTGGGAACGCCAATGGTATTAGCTGTTGCGTTTTTTGTGGTTTTTTTCTTACTGAATAATTTTGGAGAAAAATTAGCCAAATCTGGCACATGGGATCCTTTTGCTGGTATGTGGTTGTCTAGCTTCTTATTAATACCTATCGGTATATTTCTAACTTATAAGGCCATGAGAGATTCTCAACTTTTTAATCAAGAATTTTACTACCGAACTTTACAGCCAATTAAAGTAACTTTGAAGAAGTACTTTAAAAAATAATACCATGTCCAAATCATCACAAAATCGTCGCCAGTTTCTGAAAGACACAGGAAAGGCAGGAATCGCTTTGGCTACTGCACCCATCATGGGTAGTTGGAATTTTTCAACAACTGAATTCCAGCAGCAAGCACTACCCTATGCATATAATGCATTGGAGCCATTTATTGATGCATTGACCATGGAGATTCATTATACAAAACACGCTGCTACTTATGCAAAAAATTTAGCAGATGCATGTACGGCAGAAAAAATAAACACAGCCACTACAAGCTTAAGAACATTGCTTGCCAATATTTCAACTTATAGTGCAAAGATGCGCAACAATGCAGGTGGACATTTTAACCACGAGTTTTTCTGGCAAATCATGAAACCATCTCCTGCATCTGTTCCTCAAAACGAATTAGCTGAAGCGATCAATAAAACATTTGGATCATTCACTGCATTTCAAACAGCTTTTGCTGATGCAGCAAAAGCTAGATTTGGTAGCGGCTGGGCATGGTTAATTGTTAAAGCAGATGGTCAATTAGCAGTTTGTTCTACTGCCAATCAAGATAATCCATTAATGGACATCGCAGAGATAAAAGGAGAACCAATCATTGGATTAGATGTTTGGGAACATGCTTATTATTTGAAATACCAAAACAAAAGACCAGACTATATCAATAATTGGTGGAATTTAGTCAACTGGGAATTGGCGAATAAACACTTTGTTTCATTGATCAAGAAGTAATCCAACCAATATGCAATCTGCCCAACAGAATTTAAAGATTCAGTTTTATTTAACCCTTTTGAGTGTTGTATTATTTATACTCAAATTTGTGGCATATTTCATGACGCATTCATTATCTGTATTATCTGATGCATTAGAGAGTATTGTGAATGTGCTGGCGGGACTGATTGGATTATACAGCTTATACGTTGCTGCTAAACCCAAAGACAAAGAACATCCATATGGACATGGCAAGGCCGAATTTATCTCTGCCGCTTTTGAAGGAAGTTTAATTATCACTGCTGGAATAATTATTTTATACGAATCCATAGACGCATTTATTCATCCTACCGTTTTACATTCTTTAGATAACGGTATTTTCATTTTATTGACTACGGCCATCTTAAACTTAACTGCTGGCTGGTTTGTCAAATCAAAAGGCAAGAAGAATAAATCTTTAGCATTAATCTCAAGCGGACAACATTTAATCATAGACAGTTTAACCACTTTTGCTGTGGCTATTGGCGTTGCTATTGTCTTGTTGACCAATATCACTGGTATTGACACAGGTATAGCAGTTGCCATGAGCTTTTGGATTATGTATAATGGTTATAAAATAATCAGAGAGTCTTTGGCTGGCATTATGGACGAAGCAGATATGGCTTTGCTTGAAGCAGTTATTGAAGAATTAAATTTATCTAGAAATAATCAATGGATTGACTTGCACAATCTAAGGGTAATTAAATACGGAACACATATTCATGTAGATTGTCATTTAACAGTTCAATGGTATTTAAATGTGAATGAAGCACATGCGGTAGTAGAACAATTTACCAATTTGATTAAAAATAAATTTGGAGATAGTGTCGAGTTCTTTATTCATACAGATGGCTGTATGCCTTTTAGTTGTCCCATTTGCAGTATTGCAGATTGCGAAAAAAGAAAAGCACCTTTTCAACAAAAATTAGACTGGACTGTAGAAAATGTTTTATCGGATTTAAAACATCAATTAACATAATGTAAAATAACTTTTATGAAAGAATGGTCAGTGTATCAAGAAGCTAATAAAGAAAAATTTTTAGAAGAATTATTGGCATTGTTAAGAATACCTAGTGTGAGTGCAAAATCGGAACATAACGCAGATATGTTGGCTTGCGCAAATGCAGTGGAACAATCTTTAAAAGACGCAGGCGCAAGCACCACCAAAATTTATGAGACGCCTGGTCATCCAATTGTATACGGAGAATTAATGACGAATCCCCATTTTCCAACTGTATTAGTATATGGACATTACGATGTTCAACCGGCAGATCCATTAGAGTTATGGAATAGTGGCCCATTTGAACCAACCATCATCGATGGTAAAATATTTGCTCGTGGTGCTTGTGATGATAAGGGACAATTCTATATGCATGTGAAAGCTTTGGAAACAATGGTAAAAACCAATTCTTTAAAAACAAATATTAAATTCATCATTGAAGGAGAAGAAGAAATTGGCAGTCCCAACCTTGCAAATTTTGTAAAAGCCAATCACGCTTTATTAAAAGCAGATGTTATTTTAATTAGCGATACAGCAATGATTAGCATGGATACCCCTTCCATTGATATAGGAGTAAGAGGCTTGAGTTATATCGAGGTGGAAGTAACAGGCCCTAATAGAGATTTGCATAGTGGCGTATATGGAGGAGCAGTGGCAAATCCCATTACCATTTTATCAAAAATGATTGCATCATGTCATGATGAAAACAACCATATTACCATTCCAGGTTTTTATGACGACATCATTGAATCAACGGATGCGGAAAGAAAAAAAATGGCTGAAGCGCCATTTGATTTAAATGAATTTACAACAGATTTAGGCATACAAAAAGAATGGGGTGAAAAGGGTTATAGTACCAACGAAAGAACTGGCATAAGACCTACATTAGAAGTGAATGGTATTTGGGGCGGTTACACAGGTGAAGGCGCTAAAACAGTTTTACCCTCTAAGGCATTTGCAAAGATTTCTTGCAGATTGGTACCTAATCAATCTTCTGCTAAAATTACAGAGAAAGTATTGGCTTACTTCAAACAAATAGCTCCTCCAACCGTTAGGGTGAATGCATTTGAACATCATGGTGGAGAACCCTATATTACTCCTATTGATTCTCATGAATACCAAAGTGCAGCAAAAGCAATTGCAACCACTTTTGGCAAAGAACCTATTCCAGTAAGAGGTGGTGGTAGTATTCCTATATGTTCTTTGTTTGAACAAGAGCTAGGATTAAAGATTGTATTTATGGGATTTGGTTTAGATAGTGACAACCTACATAGTCCGAATGAAAAGTATGATATTGCTAACTTCTACAAAGGCATTGAAACCATTCCTTATTTTCACCAATACTTTGCTGAGAAAAAATAAACAGGTCAATGGAAACGACTATTACTAAAGTTAGATTAGATAAATACTTGTGGTCCATTAGGGTTTTTAAAACCAGATCACAAGCTACCGATGCCATTGACAGAGGTAGGGTAAAATTAAAAGGAGAAAACGTGAAAGCTTCCAGAAATGTAGTGATAGGTGATGTATATGAATGTAAAACAGAACATAAGATTTGGACCCTCAAGGTAACCCAACTATTAGATGGAAGATTAGCCTACTCAGAAGCCATTAAATATTATGAAGATCTTACGCCTGTAGAAGAATTAGAAAGAGTTAAAATGGTGGCCGCAAGTTTTCATACCGGTAAGAGATTGAGTAAGATAGGAAGACCCACTAAAAAAGACAGAAGAGATTTAGGTGAGTTTTTGGATTAACAATGTTTATTTTTGAACCATGAGGATAGATATACTTTCGGCAGTGCCAGAATTATTAAATAGCCCCTTTGAACATAGTATTATGAAAAGGGCCCAAGAAAGAGGTTTGCTAGAGATTAAAGCGCACTCTTTAAGAAAATGGGCAATTAATAAACACGGGCAAATTGACGATTATCAATATGGCGGCGGCGCAGGTATGGTAATGATGTGCGAACCATTGGCCAACGCAATTGATGAACTACAAAAGGAGAACGGAAAATATGACGAAATTATTTTTGTTACTCCTGATGGTAAAAGGTTTGAACAAAAAGATGCAAATACCCTTTCTTTAAAAAATAATATACTCATCATTTGTGGACATTATAAAGGCATAGATCAAAGAATTAGAGATATCTATGTTACGCAAGAGCTCTCCATTGGCGATTATGTATTGAGCGGAGGCGAATTAGCAGCAGCAGTCATTATTGATGCTGTTGGAAGAATCATTCCTGGAGTACTGAACGATGAAACCTCCGCTTTGACAGATTCTTTCCAAGACAATCTTTTGGCCCCCCCAGTGTATTCAAGACCTGCAGTATTTAGGGACAAGGAAGTGCCAGCTGTCTTATTAACCGGTGATCCAAAGAAAGTGGATGCATGGAGACAAGAACAGGCAATGGAAAGGACAAAAACAAGAAGACCAGACCTTCTAAAATAGCCACTTATCAATTAATACAACTAATTAGCACAGAACCGCCGAATTTATGGGCTAGTTATCGGATATTTGCGACACAATTTTTCTACATGCGCAATGCTATTATAGGGTACTTACTTTGTTTTTTATTTGTACAATCTGTCAATGCTCAGAATATTACTGAGTACCAAAAACATTTCGAACTTCATATTACGCCAACAAGTGCTCCCATAAAAATTGATGGTATCTTAGATGAACCAGTTTGGTCATCCACTGAGCTTGCAAAAGACTTTAATAAAAAATATCCTAATGATATTGGTCTGCCTCAAAGTAAGACAGATGTAAAATTCAGTTACGACGACAAGAATATCTATTTTGCATTTACAGTGTATGATAGTGGCGCATCCATTAGTCAAAGTTTAAAAAGAGATATTGGACATGATGGAGCTGATGGGATTGCGATTATATTAGACCCTTTAAATCAAAAAACAAACGGATTTTTCTTTGTAGTAAGTGCATTAAACGTTCAATCAGAAGACCAATTAAACAATGCGTTTCAAGACAGACCCAGTTGGAGCTGGGATACCAAATGGTTTTCTGCAACAAAAAATTATGGCAATTATTGGATTGCAGAAGTAGCCATTCCATTAAAGTCTTTAAGATTCGATCCAAATCAAAAATATTGGGGCGTAAATTTTTTAAGAATAGATGCCAAACATAATGAGTACAGTACTTGGACTAGAGTACCCACCAATTTTAAATCATATGACTTGGGGTATACTGGTGTGATGTATTTTCCAACAAGCCCTCCCAAAAATTCAAGTAATACCATTTTACTTCCATACATAACAGGAACAGGTAGTCAAGATACAGAAAACAATCAATCCACTAATGCAAATGGTACTGCAGGCTTTGATGCCAAAGTAGCTTTAAATTCTTCATTAAATCTAGACCTCACCGTAAACCCTGATTTTTCGCAGGTGGAAGTGGATCAGCAGGTAACCAATCTGACCAGGTTTAATATTTTTCTACCCGAAAGAAGAAATTTTTTCTTAGAAAACTCCGATTTGTTTTCTGAATTCGGCATCCCACCAATACGTCCTTTTTATTCTAGATCTATTGGGTTGGATAAGGAGGGGAATAAAATACCTATACTTTTTGGCGCAAGATTATCTGGAAATTTAGATCCAGCAACGAGGATTGGGGTAATGAATATGCAAACGGGAAGACAAGGAAATTATTCTCCTGAAAATTTTGGTGCACTTACTATACATAGAAGGGTGTTAAAAAGATCTTCTATTAAAACGTATTTTTTGAATAGAGAAAACTTTATTTCAGAAGCGGAAGCAAAAAAGAATCCATTAGATAGATATGGAAGGAATGCAGGTATGTCCTTTGAATACTCTAATCCAACAGGAAGTGTTAGTTCTTGGGCTACATACAATCAGGCCTTTAAACAAGGAATCAATAAAGAAGATAAGTATATAGAAGCGGGCTTTAACTTGAGTTCACAGCATTGGAATTATATAGCTGTTGCAGGAAATGTTGGCAAGAACTATTATACCGATATGGGATTTGTTCAAAGAATTGAAAACTATGATGCCATAAGAGATACCTCCATTAGAGTGGGTTTTAAAAATATATTCACCCAATTAGGTTATCAGGTGATGCCAACCAATGGTAAATTGGGCAGAGTAACCACACAGATTGAAGAATACATTGTCTTCAATCCAGATAATAGTTTAAATGAGGCAAATACCCAATTATCCATAAGAGGAGAAAATAAAAACACCTCTGGATTTGAAGCGAGTATAAATAATACAACACTTAATTTATTATATCCCATTTCATTCACTGGCGAAACCCCATTGCCTGCCACCAGATATAGTTTTAATCAAGTAGAATTAACCTATAGAAGTGATTTTAGAAAATCTTTTTCGTTTAATACTGGTATCACTATGGGTGAATTTTATAATGGAACGGTAAAGGGAGCAAGTATGGGTTTTATGTTAAGAAAACAACCTCATTTAAACATTGGAGTGCGTTCCGAATTTAATTCCATTCAACTTCCCGGATCTTATGGAAGCACCAACCTTATATTAATTCAACCAAGAATTGAATATAATTTTAATACACAACTATTCTGGACCACCTTTATTCAATTCAATACGCAAAGCAATAATTTTAGCGTAAATAGTAGATTTCAATATAGGTACAAGCCAATGAGTGATTTTTTCTTAGTTTATACAGATAATTATTTCACTGATCCAACGTTTACCAATAAGAATAGAGCAATTGTTTTTAAATTTAGTTATTGGTTCAATTTATAATTGAAAAACAATGAATAACACATTTGAAATACAAGGACAATATATAGATATTGTTGGCAAGCGTATTTTTCCTGCAGCCATTGCGGTGAAACAGGGTATCATAGTTGATATCCAACAAATTGCTGAAGCGCCGCAACAATTTATCTTACCTGGATTTATTGACAGTCATGTGCATATAGAAAGCAGTATGCTTATTCCAAGTGCTTTTGCTCGACTAGCCGTTATTCATGGAACGATAGGTACTATTAGTGATCCTCATGAAATCGCCAATGTATGTGGCGTTGAAGGGGTGCATTATATGATCAATAATGGAAAGAAAGTCCCTTTTCATTTTTTCTTTGGCGCACCTAGTTGTGTGCCTGCAACAACATTCGAAACTGCAGGTGCTTCTATCAATAGCGAAGAAGTAGCTACCCTTTTAGCCAATGAAGATATTTACTACTTAAGCGAGATGATGAACTTCCCTGGGGTACTATTCAAAGACGAGGAAGTAATGAAAAAAATAAAAGCGGCGCATGCTGTAGGCAAACCTGTAGACGGACATGCACCAGGATTAATGGGTAAAGATGCTAAAACCTATATTGAGGCTGGCATTAGTACAGATCACGAATGTTTTACCATCGAGGAGGCGGTAGATAAGTTAAGCCTGGGAATGAACATTTTAATTAGAGAAGGAAGTGCCGCTAAAAATTTTGAAGCATTATATGAATTGATAGATGATCACCCCAACAGTGTAATGCTTTGTAGTGATGACAAGCATCCCGACAGTTTAGTATTGGGACATATCAATCAGCTATGTGCAAGAGCAGTAGCTAAAGGTTTAAATATTTTTAATATTCTAAAAGCTGCTTGTATTAATCCAGTATTACATTATCAATTACCCACAGGATTGGCAAGAGTCAATGATCCCGCAAATTTTATAATAGTGGAGGATCTAACTCATTTTAAAGTCGCACAAACATTTATCAATGGACAATTGGTTGCAGAAAAAGGTCATTCATTGATCCTGCCTATTGATGAAAAAATAATTAATCAGTTTGATACTACCCCCATCAAAGTGCAAGATATACAGGTTGGCATGGAGACATACCCAACTAAAGAAAATAAAATGGCTGTCATAGAAGCAATAGATGGCCAATTGATCACCCATTGTTTATGGGAGGACCCAATTATAAATGATGGAAAAATTATCTCAGATACGAACAAAGACATTTTAAAGATAGTAGTGTACAATAGATATCGTCAAGCTACTCCTAAAATGGGATTTATTAAAAACTTTGGATTTAAACATGGCGCCATTGCCTCTACAGTAGCACACGATAGTCATAATATCATTGCAGTAGGGGTTGATGACATTGCAATGGTGAAAGCTATTAATGCAGTTATTCAAGAAAAAGGCGGCATCAGCTGCGTTAAAGAAGAAGAATTAAGAGTCTTGGGTTTACCGGTGGCTGGCTTAATGAGTAATGACGATCCCTATAAGGTAGCTGAGGCTTATTCTACTATTGACGCTATGGCAAAATCACTTGGTTCAAACCTTGGATCTCCCTTTATGACCCTAAGCTTTATGGCCTTATTGGTCATTCCACATTTAAAATTGAGTGACATGGGTTTATTTGACGGAGATCGCTTTAAATTATGCTGAAATTGACCGAAGAAACTTAGTTTTGAAAAAAAAAGTCCATGGTGTATCATTTAAGTAAAGAGCATAGTTTATTAAGCAATTGGATAGCAGAATTAAGAGATATTCATGTGCAACAAGATAGAATGCGCTTTAGAAGAAATATTGAGCGTATTGG
>CANHUW010000049.1 GCA_947463975.1 Bacteroidota bacterium | reverse complement strand
TCCAGGAGCACCCATTCCTATATGTGCTAGATAAACCACAATGGCAATGGTCTTGATAAAAGTACTTTTACCAGCCATATTTGCCCCAGTTAAGAAAAGAAAATTTTGTTGTTCATTAAGTTGTAGTGGATTACTGATAGCATCTTCTACTAGTGGATGTTTTGCATCATTAATGATAAAAAGGGGTTGATCTTGTTCTATCCAATGGGGAAATTCAAATTTATATTGGACTTTAGCAGATGCTAAACTACTAAAAGCGTCTATTTCATAAAGTAGTTGTAATAATCTCCTGATCTGATTTTTATAATGGTAGGTATAAAAATAACTTAATTGTAAAATGGTTTGTGCACTTGTAATAAAAATATTTTTTCTGACAGGATAAAGTACTTCGACGGAAAGGATCTTTTCAATTTCTAGGTACCATTTTTCAATAATGGGATTATGCCGCTCATTGTTGAATAATAGAAGCCATTGGTCAAAATCATTGATCAATATATTTAGATGTTCAACAGAGTATCTAACCAATGAATAATCTGCCTTATTGAATATGCTGTATAAAGTACTTTCCCACCAATTAGGGTAGGGGCTAGTTTTTTTAAATCCTGTTTCAAAAAATTTATCAATCACCAGTGTAGTACCGTTGGTGGTTTTTAATTTCTCGAAAAAATTTTTATGTTGAATGAAGATTTGAATTGCCTCCTGTCTTCTCTCAATTAGCATCTTATCGGACAAAGGGTTGCTCAATAATTCTGTGAAATATAAACCCCCTCCGTTTGTTTTGCAAAAATTTAAATGTGTTGCAAGGCCAATATCAGCCTCGTTATCAAATAAGCCAATGTCTTTTATAGTAATTGAATCTACTTGCATCAACTTCATTTAAGATTTATTCTCTGGTAAACTGAAGCCTTTGTCCTTTTTGAGATTCGTCAAAACTACCATTTGAATATACTCTATGGCCATTGACAAAAGTGCTATGTATTTGATAAGGGAATTGGGTTCCTTCCAGTGGACTCCAACCACATTTATATAATATATTATCTTTGGAAATAGTATAAGGAGCTTCTTTTATAATCACCAAATCTGCGTTATAACCTTCTCTTATATATCCTCTTTCTTTAATTTGATAACAAGTTGCTACAGCATGGCTCATTTTTTCAACCATTTTGTCTATACTTATTTTTCCTTCTTTTACATACTTTAACATCAACATTACAGAGTGTTGAACCAATGGCAAACCAGCATGAGCGTGAATGTAGTCTTCTTGTTTTTCTTCCCAAGTATGTGGGGCGTGATCGGTGGCGATAACGTCTAATCTATCGTCTAACAGAGCTTCCCATAAAGCTGCTTTATTATGTGGCGCTTTAATGGCAGGGTTACATTTAATTAAATTACCTTTTTCTGCATAATCATCTGCGGTAAAATGTAAATGATGAACACAAACTTCTGCTGTAATTCTTTTATCTGCTAATGGCCTCAAATTGGAAAATAATTGTAATTCTTTGGCTGTACTAATATGAAGTATGTGTAATCTAGCATCAAACTTTTGTGCTAATTGTATCGCTTTCCAAGAAGACTCAAAACAAACTTCTTCATCTCTAATAATTGGGTGATCAGATGGTTCTAAAATAGGCTTAATTTTTTCTAAGGCTGCTTTATTTCTTCTAAATAAACTTTCTTCTTCACAATGCGTAGTGATTAATAATTCCGTACCGCTAAATACTTTTTCTAAAATAATTGGGTTGTCTACTAATAGATTGCCAGTAGAAGATCCCATGAAAATTTTAATACCACATATCTCATTTTTCTTTTTATTAATTTTTAAAATCTCTTCAATATTGTCATTGGAAGTACCCAAATAAAAAGAGTAGTTAGCTAAAGCATTTTTTGCTCCAATGGAATATTTGTCTTCTAATAATTCAAGGGTAAATGCTGGTGGATTGGTATTGGGCATTTCCATAAAACTAGTAATACCTCCAGCTACTGCCGCTTTTGCTTCTGTATATATATTGGCTTTATGCGTTAATCCAGGTTCTCTAAAATGAACCTGATCGTCTATAGCTCCTGGAATTAAGTACATTCCAGTAGCATCAATTTCTTCAATTTTGTAGGCAACGCTAATTGAGTTGGCTATTTTTTCTATTCTTCCATTTTTAATTAATAGATCACTTGTAAATGTTTTTCCTTCATTTACAATTTGTGCGTTTTTAATTAAGTAATTGCTCATACTATTTAGTTTTCTATATGCAATGAAAATGAAATAAAGTTTGTTTTTAGCGCATCTAAATTAGTCAAGGGGCTTGTGGTTCCAGTCGGTAAAGGTTTAATTAAATTATTCCATCCATAACTAAATTTTAGTTCCGGAGAAATTCTTACAAAATCATTTATAACAAAAGTCAAACCTAATCCAATATCATAGGTGAGGTTTAAAGGCTTTAATATGGCTGGATTAGGTGAAGATGAGGTTCCGTAATAAACTGATCCGTTGCTGAAGTCATAGTTCATAGTGGTACCAGCAAAAATATAGTGTCTCATTGCTTCTTTGTACTGTAAAACATCATATCTATCTGATTCATATTTTAAGGCAAAAGGAACCTGAAAGAAGATGGGACTTGTTTTAAAAACTTGAGGTCCGGCAGTTCCCTGTTTAGTATAATTATTACTAATATCACTATTTAAAATGATAGCAGTGCCGGTTCTGAATATCAAATTTTTATATATTCTAAAACTTACTGGGATCCCTCCATGTAAAAATAAAGTAGGAGTAGACTGTATATTGCTGGTTTGATTAGTAGCCAAAAATCCTGGTAAAAATCCAGTACCTCTGGTGTATTGATAATTATTGGAAATAACTCCGAAATATAAGCCGGCCCAAAATTTTTCAGCATCATGATCTGGTTGGTTAACACCAGTCATTTGCGCTAATCCGGAAAGGCTTAGACCCATCAATAGACAAGATGCAATTATTTGTCTCCAATATAGATGCTGCATATGCCTAAGGTTAATTTTTCATGTTGTACATTGTTGAAACCTGCTTTCTCTAAAACTGATAAAAAAGCCTTGCCTTCTGGAAAAGCAATTACACTTTCGTTTAAGTACGCATAAGCTTCTTTATTTCCAGAAAATATTTTACCCACTGTAGGAGTAATCCATTTCATATATAAGGTATAAATGGGTTTAAACCAGTAACTTGAAGGTTGTGAAAATTCCAATACGACCAATCTGCTTCCTGGTTGAAGTACTCTATTAATTTCTGTTAATCCTTTTTCTAAATTGGCGAAATTACGAACTCCAAAAGCTACCATTGCTCCGTCAAATAGAGCATCTTCAAAAGGAATTTCAGTACTATCTCCTGTTTTTAATTCGATACAATGCCCTAAACCTTTTTCTGCAATTTTAATTCTTCCGTATTCCATCATGCCTTCAGAAATATCAATACCTGTAATTTTTTCGGGCTGAATTTGACGATATGCCATAAGCGCCATGTCCGCAGTTCCGGTAGCAATATCCAACAAATGATGAAGGGGCTTCTCTTTTAAATAGGCAATTGCTTTTTTACGCCATCTTTGATCAATTCCAAGGCTTAAAAATCTGTTCAAGAAATCGTATTTTTTAGCAATAGAATCAAACATACTTGCAACTTGCTCTTTCTTGGAAGCGTTACTTTGACTATAAGGAACCACCTTATCGTGGGCAAATTGACTCATGTAGCAAAGATATTGATTTTGTGGGTTATCTTCGTATTCAATGCGTGCTAGAGTTTATAAATCAACAGGTAGTTGGTACTCGATTAAATCCGAGGAGGGACTGTTTTATCAAGCCCGTACCAAGGGGGCAATTAAGTTAGACAATCGTTCCTCTACCAACCCTATTGCGGTGGGAGATTGGGTGCATGCGGAAATCGAAGAAGGGGGTGACGAGGAGGCGATTATGATTGCAGAAATTTTAGATAGAGACAATTATGTGGCAAGACGATCTCCTCATAATAAAAGACAGCAACATATTATCGCATCTAATTTGGATCAGTCAATTTTGCTCGCTACCTTAAAATCGCCCAAAACTTCTCAAGGTTTCATAGATCGTTTTTTAATTGCATGTGAATCTTTTCACATTCCCGCTATCATTGTTTTTAATAAAGCCGATCTCTATGAGGAAAAAGAAATGGCTTTATATTCAGCAATGAAAACAATGTATGAAGCAGTTGGCTATAAAGTAATCCTCATTAGCGTAGAGCATAAAAAAGGATTGGAGCAATTGGAGCTTTTATTGAAGAACAAGACGACACTAGTGAGTGGACATAGTGGAGTGGGAAAATCAAGTTTGATTAATTATTTATTTCCTGATTTAGATATTATCACCCAAGAAGTGAGTGATTGGAGTGGAAAAGGAATGCATACTACAACATTTGCTCAAATGTATGATCTGCCTTCTGGTGGAAGTGTGATAGATACGCCAGGAATGCGTGAATTAGGATTGGTGAATATGGAAAAAGAAGAATTGGCTCAATATTTTCCAGAAATGCGTGCGGTAATGCATGGATGTCAATTCAACAATTGTCAACATATTAACGAACCCAGTTGTGCGGTAAAAGCTGCAGTAGAAAAGGGTATCATCACCGAAGCTAGATTTTATAGCTATGTCGATTTATGGCATGGAATGGAAGAGCATAAATATTAATGGAATAAACTATTTTGTTTGGGGCGCTTCATTGTGTTCAGAAAACCAAGACGCATATTGTACATAATTATTGGAAATTCTATGAATCTCCCCGTTGATTAATTCCTGACTTATGGTTTTTACTTTTTTAGCTGGTACGCCTGCATAAATAGAACCTTCTTCTACAATGGTTCCTTCTAAAACAACTGCGCCTGCAGCAATGATGGAGTTGGAATGTACTACACATGCATCCATTACAATACTGCCCATACCAATTAATACATTATCGTGTATGGTGCACCCATGTACCATGGCATTATGTCCAATAGATACATGATTACCAATCTGGGTAGGATGTTTTTGGAAAGTACAATGTATGATGGCCCCATCTTGAACATTTACCTTGTCGCCCATTTTTATATAATGAACATCTCCACGGATCACGGCATTAAACCATATAGAACAATCATCGCCCATTTCCACTTCTCCCACAATGGTAGCATTGGGTGCTACAAAACAATTTTTACCAAATTGTGGATCTTTCCCGTTAACTGCTAGTATGGTTGCCATAAAAATGCGACTTTTGTACTGCAATTTACTAGTAATGTCAAGAATAAACAATAGACAACTCTTTTTCCAACATTTGGCGCAAACTTCTGATAAGCCCATTGGAATCGAAGTGGCTTCTGCTAAGGGTATACATATTTATGATACAAATGGTAAAGCATATGTAGATATGATTGCAGGATTCAGTGTTTGTAATATTGGACATAGCCATCCTTCTGTGATTAAAGCTATTCAAGAGCAAACGGAAAAGTACATGCACGTGATTGTGTATGGAGAATTTATTCAAGCACCTCAGGTAGCTTATGCAAAAACATTAACAAGCTTATTGCCAGATAATTTGCAATCTGTTTATTTTACGAATAGTGGTGCTGAAGCTGCAGAGGGTGCCATGAAATTAGCAAAACGTGTAACGGGCAAAACTAAATTAGTTTCTTTTAAAGGTGCGTATCATGGTAGTACACAAGGTGCATTGAGCATGATGGGGGATGAATATTTTAAAAACGCCTTTCGTCCACTACTTCCGGATACTTTGCAATTAAGGTATAATCATTTTGAGGATTTAGATTTAATTGATCATAGTGTTGCAGGTGTCTTAGTAGAATTGGTACAAGCAGAAACGGGTGTTACTCCTGCGAATAAAGAATGGATAATTGCCTTACAAAAAAAATGTGCTTCAGTTTGTGCTTTATTGATTGTTGATGAAATACAATCTGGCTTTGGTAGAACGGGTAGCTTATTTGCCTTTGAACAATACGGCATTGCGCCTGATGTATTATTGACTGGCAAAGCCTTAGGAGGTGGCCTGCCTTTGGGAGCATTTATTAGTAGTGTTAAAATGATGCAGTGTTTGACTTATGCTCCTGTGTTGGGACATATTACCACTTTCGGAGGAAATCCAGTGAGTTGTGCAGCAGGTCATGCAGCTTTAGAAGTATTGTTACAGGAAGATTGGATGAAAGAAGTGAAAGAGAAGGAACAACTATTGGTTGATCAATTAATGCATCCTGCAATAGTACATAGAAATCATAAAGGTTTGTGGATGTCTTTGCAATTTGACTCTTCGAAATTGGCCAAAAAAATTGCAGCGGCATGTATTCAAAATGGAATCATTACAGATTGGTTTTTATTTGCTGAAGATCGCATAAGAATTGCACCACCATTATGTATTACGAAAAATGAATTATTAGAAGCTATTCAAGTAATTCAAAAAAGTATCCACCAAGCATTACAAGAATAATAATTGCTATTAACAATCCCCTGTCCTGCAGTATTGTCTATACAATGCTTCGTATTGTGGAATGATATGATGTATATCAAACAAAGCTGCTTGCGCTTTTGCGTTGGCTTTAAACTGCTTTAATTTTACTTCGTCTTTTAATAGTTCGATGGCTTTTTCACTCATGGTTTTTGTATCACCCACAGTAGCGGTATAACCTGTCTTGCCGTCAATATTCACTTCGGCTAATCCACCTGCATTGGAACTAATGACAACAGCACTTGCCGCCATGGCTTCTAGTGCGGCTAAACCAAAACTTTCATATTCTGAAGGCAATAAGAAGATATCACTTACCGCTAATATTTCTTCCATTTGCTCTTGCTTACCCAAGAAACGCACGTCGGCTTCAATACCAAATTGTCTAGCTAAATCTTCTGCTATTGGCCTTTCTGGGCCATCGCCCACCATTAATAATTTCGAAGGCAATGCTTTATGAATATTGTTGAAGATAGTCATTACGTCATCTATTCTTTTTATTTTTCTAAAGTTAGATGCATGAACGATAATTTTTTCATTATTAGGAGCAATGACTTGTTTAAATGCTGCTACAGGTTTTTTATCATAGCGGCGTATATCCACAAAGTTATTGATCACCTGAATTTCTTTTCGAATATCAAAATGCTTTAATGTCTCTTCTTTTAAATTAGCAGACACAGCAGTGATGGCATCACTTTCATTAATGGAGAAAGTGACTACTGGTTCGTAGGTCTTATCTCTTCCTACTAAAGTAATATCTGTACCATGTAATGTAGTTATTACTGGAACCGATCTACCCGTTTTTTGTTTTACAATTTGTTTTGCAGTGTAAGCTGCAGATGCATGAGGGATAGCGTAGTGTGCATGTATTAAATCCAAATCATGGTTTAATATCACATCCACCATGGTACTTGCCAATGCTAATTCGTAAGGAGGGTAATCGAATAATGGATAAGTAGGCACGCGAACTTCATGGTAAAATATATTTGCATGAAATCCATTCAATCTTACAGGTTGTTGATAAGTAATAAAATGAATCTCATGACCTTTTTCAGCCAAAGCTTTACCAAGCTCGGTGGCTAAAACGCCACTTCCACCAAATGTAGGATAACAAACAATTCCAATCTTCATTTTAAAACTATTGAACATGCAAATAACAACTAAATATTCAATAAAGTTTAATTATATTTAAATATTATTTGAACGAAAAACTTTTACTATGCGTGCTTTATTTGTAGCTCTTTTTTGCTTGCCTCTATACATACAAGCTCAAACCAATCAAGACAGTATTACTATTAAAAAAATGGTAGACGAAGTAATGACCAATGGCAAAGCATATGATTTACTCAGAGAGTTAACTAAAAAAATTGGCGGCCGACTAGCAGGATCCCCCCAACAACAAAATGCGGCCATTTGGGGGAAAAGAAATTTAGCTTTATTTAGCCCAGATAATGTTTACTTACAACCTTGTAAAACACCTAATTGGCAAAGAGGGGGAAAAGATTTTGCCTCAATCGTTGGTATTGGTGGTGTTGCAACCAATCAGCCTTTAGCAGCTTTAGCATTAGGTAATTCATTAAGTTCAAACGGTTTGGTGGAAGCGGATATTGTTGCTGTTGCTAATTTTGATGAACTAGAAAAAAGAAAGGACGAGATTAAAGGGAAGATAGTGTATTATCATAGTGTGTTTAATCCAACCAAAGTACAAACATTTCAAGCGTATGGTGAAATGGGTGTGTATAGAAGTACCGGAGCAAGTAGGGCTGCAAAGTATGGAGCAGTGGGGGTAATGATTCATTCATTAAGTACTGCGCCAGATAATGAGCCGCATACAGGTGGAATGAAATACGATGAAGCGTATCCTAAAATTCCAGCAGTTGCTTTAGGACCTAATGATGCAAAAGCTTTATATGAATTAACGAAGAAAAATACTGTTAGAGGACAAATACAAACCTATGGTTTCTTTTTGCCAGATGCGGATGAGAACAATGTGGTTGCTGAATTAAAGGGCACACAATTTCCAGATCAAATTATTACCATTGGTGGTCATTTAGATAGTTGGGATGTGAATGAAGGAGCGCATGATGACGGTGCAGGAATTGTTCAAACAATGGAAATACTTCGTACCATGAAAGCTTTAAACTACCAGCCTAAACATACTATTCGTTTTGTATTATTTGCAAATGAAGAGAATGGCATGCGCGGGGGTAATAAGTATGCAGACTTAGCTAAAGAAAATAAAGAGCAACATATTTTTGCGTTAGAAAGTGATGCTGGTGGATTTACGCCAAGAGCATTTGGGATTACTTGTTCTGCAGATCAATTAAAAAAGTTTCAGTCTTGGAATAAATTCTTAAAACCTTATGGAACAGAAGTCGCAGCAGGTGGTGGTGGAGCAGATATTGGACCATTGGCTAAAGTTAATCCAAGTATTGTTTTGTCTGGACTAGTGCCAGATAGTCAACGCTATTTTGATTTGCATCATGCTACAACGGATGTATTTGAAAATGTTAATAAACGAGAATTATTATTAGGCGCAGCAAATATGGCAGCGATCATATACTTAGTTGATCAGTACGGAGTTAATCCTTAAAATAAAAAAGCCCTTAATTTTTTTTAAGGGCTCAATTATTTCTATCTACTTAAGTTCATAGAACGCTCCTTATAAAGTGTTCTGAAGTATGGATCGCGGAGGTCTTTGATGAAACGAATGGCTTCACCTGTGCTCTTCATCTCTGGTCCTAATTCTTTATTTACTCCAGGGAATTTTTCAAAACTAAATACTGGTTCTTTAATCGCATAACCGTCTAGTTTTTTCTCCATGGTAAAGTCGGTTAATTTATTGGCACCTAACATTACTTTAGTAGCGATGTTTAAATAAGGTATTTGATATGCTTTAGCAATAAATGGAGTTGTTCTTGATGCTCTTGGATTCGCTTCAATCACATATACTTTATCATCTTTAATAGCAAATTGAATATTGATCAATCCTCTTATATTTAGAGCTCTTGCAATTTTCTCGCTATAAAATTCCATGGTCTCTACAACTAATGGAGTAAGATTGAATGCAGGTAATACTGCATTACTGTCTCCACTATGAATACCAGCAGGTTCTATGTGCTCCATCACGCCCATCACATGAAATGTTTCACCATCAAAAATGGCATCTACCTCTGCTTCTTGACAACGATCCAAGAAATGGTCAATCAAAATCTTGTTATCTGGAATATGTTTTAAGATGCTTACTACTGAACTTTCTACTTCTGCATCATTAATTACAATACGCATTCTTTGTCCACCAATTACATAACTAGGTCTTACTAGTACTGGATAACCCACTTTATTGGCTACTTCGATCGCTTCTTCAGCAGTATAAGCAGTTCCGTATTCTGGATAGGGAATATTCAATTCTTTCAGTAAATCACTGAATCTTCCTCTATCTTCTGCAATATCTAAACTATCAAAAGAGGTTCCAATAATTTTGATGCCTCTCTCTGTTAATCGCTTGGCTAATTTCAATGCAGTTTGTCCACCTAATTG
>CANHUW010000048.1 GCA_947463975.1 Bacteroidota bacterium | reverse complement strand
GCATTTCAAAATTCTTTCCTTTGTTTTGAATATACTCACCCACCAAGTATCCAAAAATAACTTGAACAATGGCAGGCAAGGTGCTAGTTAATCCTTCAGGATCAAAGGGTACACCTTCTCCTTTGTATATATGAGTTATACCTAAAATACTTTGATCAATCGCATTTCCACAATAACCTGATAAACTATATGGATGACCTGGTGCGCCTAATAAAGTAGTCAATAACCAATACAGCAATAAAATCACTGCACTTATATACAATGCCCATCTTGATTTGCCGTAATAGATAATAATGGATGCGAAAAAATAACATAATGCAATTCTTTGCAGTACTCCCATTATTCTAATACTTTCCCATTGTTTAAAAATCAAATGTTCATCTGACCATTTTACAAATGGACTCCAATTTAAAAAAAGACCAATGGCAAAAATCAATAAGGTTCTTTTGAGTACTTTTTTCCAGAAATTAGCATCCGTTCCTTGCGCCAATTTAGGCATCACAAAAGACATCGCATTGCCTACTGCAAACAAGAAAAAAGGAAAGACCAAATCGGTGGGTGTGAGACCATGCCAGCTGGCATGCGCTAGTGGGCTAAAAATATGTCCCCAATCGCCTGGATTATTCACTAAAATCATGAGCGCTACTGTAGCCCCTCTGAATACGTCTAATGATTGATAGCGTTGAGTTTGCATGGTTTCCAAATGTAATAAAATTACTTTATAATATATATGAATGAATTTATATCTTTGTCGCCTATTCAAAGCAATGAAAAAGAACATATTAATTACAGGAGGAGCGGGGTTTATTGGGTCGCACGTAGTGCGTTTAATGGTGACCAAATATCCTGAGTATCAAATCTTTAATTTAGATGCATTGACTTATGCGGGTAATTTAGAGAACTTGAAGGATATCGAGAAAGCACCTAATTACCATTTTGTTAAAGCCAATATTTTAGAGGCAGATAGTTTGAAAGCGATTTTCGAAAAACATGCTATTACAGACGTGATTCATTTGGCTGCAGAATCTCATGTGGATAGAAGCATTGTATCGCCTTTAGATTTTGTGTACACGAATGTAATTGGAACTGTGAACTTATTGAATACTGCTAAAGAATATTGGAAGAACGATTTAAGTTACGAGAAAGCACATGATGGATCTTGGGACGCCAACAGAGATCATTTGTTCTATCATGTTTCTACAGATGAAGTATATGGTAGCCTGGGTAAGGAAGGATTGTTTACAGAAACAACTCCTTACGATCCTAACTCTCCTTATTCTGCAAGTAAAGCAGCGAGTGATCATTTTGTGAGAGCTTATGGAGAGACGTATCATTTACCAACAGTAGTGTCTAATTGCTCTAATAATTATGGTCCGAATCATTTTCCTGAAAAATTGATTCCATTATTTATCCATAATATCATTAATAAAAAAGCATTGCCAGTGTATGGTGATGGCTTGTATACAAGAGATTGGTTGTATGTGATTGATCATGCTAGAGCCATTGATTTAGTATTCCATCAAGGTAAGCGCGCGGATACGTATAATATTGGAGGATTCAATGAATGGACCAATATTGAATTAGTCAAATTATTGTGTACGCAGATGGATGAGAAATTAGGAAGAGCGAAAGGAGAGAGTGAGCAGTTGATTACTTATGTGAAAGATAGACCAGGACACGATAGACGTTATGCAATTGACGCGACTAAATTGAATAAAGAATTGGGTTGGACACCTTCTGTTACTTTTGAACAAGGGTTGGCAGCCACTATAGATTGGTATTTGAGTAATGGCCCATGGTTAGAAAATGTAACCAGTGGTTCATATCAACAATACTATAACGAAATGTACAGTAATAGATAATGACAATAGAGCAAACCCCCTTAAAAGATTGTTTTATCATTCATGAGAAAGTACATGGTGATGCAAGAGGTTATTTTATTGAGACCTATAACCAAAGAGATTTTAAAGCTGCTTCTGGTTTAGATATAGAGTTTGTACAAGACAATCAATCAAGATCTACTAAAGGAGTGTTGAGAGGATTACATATGCAACGTGGATCATCTGCACAGGCTAAATTGGTAAGGGTTTTAGAAGGAGCTGTTTTAGATATCGCAGTGGATTTAAGAAAAGGTTCTCCAAGTTTTGGGCAATATTTTGCGATTGAATTAACGGCGGATAATCGTAAACAATTTTTCGTAC
Organism: Bacteroidota bacterium; assembly: GCA_947463975.1. Classification (GTDB taxonomy): domain Bacteria; phylum Bacteroidota; class Bacteroidia; order Chitinophagales; family Chitinophagaceae; genus Sediminibacterium. The sequence goes on along the minus strand of CANHUW010000048.1, from coordinate 8,106 downwards.
CTGCAGGATTTGCGCATGGCTTTGTGGTACTGAGTGAAGCAGCTACTTTTTTTTACAAAGTAGATAAGTTTTATGAGCCAGGCAACGAAGTAGGTATTATGTATAACGATAAAGATTTAAATATCGATTGGAAATTGACTGATGCAGAAATCATCCTGTCAGAAAAAGATAAAACATTAGGAAGCTTTGCAGAATACGCGGCTTCTTTATAAAAAATAAAATCATGAAGGGAATCATATTAGCAGGCGGTTCAGGTACAAGATTGTATCCTATTACCAAAGGAATCAGTAAGCAATTAATGCCTATCTATGATAAGCCGATGATTTATTACCCATTGTCTGTACTAATGTTAGCAGGCATTAAAGAAGTGTTGATTATCACTACACCTGAAGACAATGATCAATTTAAAAGATTATTAGGAGATGGTGCTGAGATTGGCTGTAGCTTTAGTTATGCAGTACAAGCAGTGCCGAATGGATTAGCACAAGCATTTGTAATTGGCGCCGATTTTATTGGCAAGGATAAAGTAGCATTAGTTTTAGGAGATAATATTTTTTATGGTGCAGGCTTTAGCAAATTAGTACAATCCTTTAACGATGTAAATGGTGCTGCAGTATTTGCTTATGAAGTGAACGATCCTGAGCGCTATGGAGTGGTAGAGTTTGATGCGAATAATAATGCATTGTCTTTGGAAGAAAAACCAAAGCAACCGAAATCTAATTATGCAGTACCTGGTTTATATTTTTACGATAACCAAGTAGTAGAGATTGCGAAGAATATTCCAGCATCACCAAGAGGTGAATACGAAATTACGGATGTCAATAAAGTGTATTTAGAGCGCAAGCAATTACAAGTAGGTATCATGAACCGCGGAACGGCTTGGTTGGATACGGGTACTTTTGAGTCTTTAGCTGACGCTTGTGAGTTTGTGCGTGTCATTGAAAAACGCCAGAGCCAAAAGATAGGCTGTATAGAAGAAGTTGCCTTCAGAATGGGCTTTATTGACAAAGCACAATTACTCATTTTAGCCGACAAATATGCCAAAAGCGGCTATGGAGAGTATCTTAGAGGCTTAAAAAAGTAAAGAAACACTGAACCTTTCTGATATTTCGTTGTTTTTAGAGTATGTCATCATATACCATCAAGGATTTAGAGAAAATTTCGGGCATCAAAGCGCATACAATACGCATTTGGGAGCAGCGTTATCAATTTCTTCAGCCTCAGCGTACTGAGACGAATATTCGTACCTATTCTAGCGACGAATTAAAGACTATTCTAAACGTTTCCTTATTAAATAAATACGGGTTTAAAATCTCTCATATTGATAAAATGTCTGCAGAGCAGATGGAGGAGAAGATTTTAAGTTTAAACCAAATTGATGCTCAAAAAGAAAGAGTAGTAAACGCCTTGATTAAGGAAATGGTTTCCTTGAATATGGCCAATTTCGAGAGACAGATGGATACTTACATTGGTCAAAAAGGTATCGAAAAGACCATTATTGAAATCATTTTTCCATTCATGGAAAGAGTGGGTATATTATGGATTACCAATCATATTAATCCAGCTCAAGAACACTTGGCGACCAATGTTATCAGACAAAAAATCATCTTAGGTATTGAAAAATTGCCTCCTGTTTTACATTATACCAAGCGTATAGTTCTTTTCATGCCAGAAGGGGAATACCATGAAATTGGACTATTGTATGTTCATTTCTTGCTTAAACAAAGAGGTTTCTATGTGGATTATCTAGGTACCAATGTACCAATGGTAGATTTAAGATACCTTTCAGAATTCCATAAAGTAGATTATTTATATTGCCATTTAACTTCTCCAGCGAAGAACTTTAAAATTCATAAGTTTTTTGATCAGTTAGCAGAAGTGAGTAAAATCATTCCTATTGTCATCTCTGGTCAATTGGCTCAAGCATACAAAGGACAGATTGCAGGTAATATTCAGCTGAAGCGTACGCTTGCAGAGACCATCAGCTTTCTAGAAAGCATTTGATAATCAATTACTTAAGTCATTCATTGTATTTTGTTTAATTAATTTGCAAAATAGTTAAACAAAATTATTGTTGGTATATATATTCTGTTTAACTTTACTATTCAAAGATTAAACAAAACAATATGTCAACAGCTGAATTTACTTTATTTCTAAGTGAGAACTCAGATTTTCTTCGCCCTTTTGCGATTAATTTGACCAAGGATCATGAATCTGCTAAGGATTTATACCAAGAAACTTTGTTTAGAGCCTTGTCTAATAAAGACAAGTATAATGTAGGTACCAATATCAAAGCTTGGTTGTACACCATTATGCGTAATATCTTTATCAATGATTATCGCAAGAAATCAAAGCAATCCACTGTTTTTGATAATAGTCCTAACGATTTTTTAATTGACCAAACTAATAATAAAGTAGTCAATGATGCAATAACTAACTTAAATTTGGGGGAAGTGAATCAGTTGATTTATGACTTACCTGAACTATTCAGAACTCCGTTCCAATTATATTACGAAGGGTATAAGTATAATGAAATTGCAGATGCTTTAAATGAACCTTTAGGAACCATCAAAAGTAGAATTCACTTTGCTAGAAAAATTTTAAAACAAAAGATTCAACGCTACTAACATAAATGTCTTCTCATTCAAAAAAAGTATTGGTAATTGGAGCTGGTTTTGCAGGATTATCTGCAGCAACTTTTTTAGCTCAAAAAGGTTGGAAGGTTACAGTTGTAGAAAAAAATACTTTACCTGGTGGTCGTGCAAGGAAGTTTGAAGCAAATGGTTTTGTTTTTGATATGGGGCCAAGTTGGTATTGGATGCCCGATACATTCGAAAGATATTTTTCTTTATTTGGAAAAAAAGTAGCTGATTTTTATCATTTACAAAGATTAGATCCCTCTTACAGAGTTTATTTTGAAAAAGCCCAATGGGATATTCCTGCTAATTATGAGGCTTTGCAACAATTACTTGAATCAATAGAACCTGGTGCAGCTAAGGCTTTGGATGGTTTTATGGAAGAAGCAAAATTCAAGTATGAAGTGGGTGTTGGAAAATTAGTTCATCAGCCAGGCCAATCCTTGACTGAATTAATTGACATGGATTTATTCAAAGGACTATTCAAGTTGGATGTTTTTCAGTCTATGAAAAAACATATTGCTAAATATTTTAAGCATCCATATATACAGTTCTTGATGGAGTTTCCTGTTTTATTTTTAGGAGCGCTTCCGGAAAATACACCTGCATTATATAGCTTAATGAACTATGCGGATATTAAAGGGGGTACATGGTATCCTGAAAATGGGATGTATAGTATTGTGAAAGGAATGCATGAATTGGCTGTTTCTCTAGGTGTTGAATTTAAATTAGGAGAAGAAGTGACTAAGATTGAAGTAGTCAATGGTATTGCTAAAAAAGCATATACTATTAGGGTAGATACAAAAGAAAAAAAGGAGTATGATTTTGATATTATTTTAGGTGCTGGAGATTATCATCATATAGAAACTGTTTTATTAGAACCAGCTTATCAATCTTATTCAAAACAATATTGGGATAGTAGAGTAATGGCTCCTAGTTCATTACTCTACTATGTAGGATTGAATAAAAAATTACCAGGTGTGACGCATCACTCTTTATTTTTTGATACTGATTTTGGTCTTCATGGAAAAGAGATTTATTCAAATCCAAAATGGCCAACCAATCCCTTGTTTTATGCTTCAGTGCCTTCGGTAACAGATCCAACAGTAGCACCAGAGGGTTGTGAGAATTTGTTTTTGCTAATACCAGTTGCTGCAGGACTGGAAGGAGATACAGAAGCCGTTAGAGAAAAATATTTTAATGATTTGATTAAGCGTTTAGAGGTTAAATGGGGTGTATCTATCATGGAATCAATTGTTTATAAAAGATCTTTCTCTGTTGCTGATTTTAAGTCTGATTATCATTCTTTTAAAGGCAATGCATATGGATTAGCAAATACTTTAATGCAAACCGCTAATTTAAAGCCATCTTGTAGAAGTAAAAAAGTAAATAACTTATATTACACTGGTCAATTAACAGTGCCGGGTCCGGGTGTGCCACCAAGTTTAATTAGTGGAGAAGTAGTAGCAAATTTAATTGATAAAAACTTTACAAAATAGATGTCATCTTTTCAACTATATAATGAAGTCACCGCATTAAGTAGTAAACATACTACTTTAATGTATAGCTCAAGTTTTTCTTCAGCCATTAAGTTATTACACAATGACCTAAGACAACCTATTTATGATATTTATGGATTTGTGAGATTTGCGGATGAGATTGTAGATACTTTTCATGATTATGATAAAAAAGTGTTGTTTGATCAATTCAAGAAAGACACTTACGTTGCACTAGAACAAGGAATTAGTTTGAATCCTATTTTGCATCGCTTTCAAATGACTTATCGACAATTCAATATTGATCCAGCTTTACTAGAGGCTTTCTTATTTAGTATGGAGATGGATTTAAGTCAACATGCGCATGATGAGGGTTCATATCAAAAATATATTTACGGAAGTGCCGAAGTTGTTGGTTTAATGTGCTTGTATATTTTCTGCAAAGGGGATTTATCAAAATACGAGCAATTGAAGCCTGCCGCTCAAAGTTTGGGTGCTGCTTTTCAGAAGGTGAATTTCTTAAGAGATATTAAAGCAGATTTTGAAGGATTGGATAGAGTGTATTTCCCTAATTGTGATTTCAATCATTTCACGGAGAAAGACAAATTGGCCATAGAAGAAGATATTCAAAATGATTTCGATAAAGCATTAGAGGGTATTAAAGCCTTACCTTTGCAATGCAGATTTGGCGTATATGTTGCCTATAAATACTATTACTCTTTATTTAAAAAGATTAAGAAAACGGAACATGATGCCATTTTAAAAACCAGAATTAGAATTCCGGATTATGGAAAAGTGGTTATTCTGGCTAAAGCTAAATTGAGAAGTCAATTAAATTTTTTATAAAAAAGTAAAACAATCTATATGTTATTTGTAGCAGTAATGTTGGCGACATTTTTTATTATGGAAGGTATAACATGGTTGACCCATAAATATGTAATGCATGGGTTTTTATGGTATTTACACGAAGATCATCATCAACCCACAGGCCATGTGTTGGAAAAAAATGATGCTTTTTTCTTAATTTTTGCCATTCCAAGTATGGGGTGTATTTTTTATGGAACAATTCTTGGGGGTCCATTGTGGGTAGCAGCAATAGGTGCTGGTATTGCAATGTACGGTTTTGCTTATTTCTTATTTCACGAAGTAATTATTCATCAAAGAATCAAGTGGTTTACAAGATCTAATAACAGATATATCAAGGCAATAAGATGGGCACATAAGATGCATCACAAGCATTTGTATAAAGATGATGGTGAAAGTTTTGGAATGCTTTTTGTTGCAAAAAAATATTGGGACAAGGTTCGAAGAGACGAGATGTTGCAAAAAAATGGATAAGTACGATTATATTATTGCAGGTGCTGGTTGTGCTGGACTTTCATTACTTCATTATATCAATCAGGATAGCTCATTGCATCAAAAAAGCATTTTGGTGATTGATCGAAACTTGAAAAAATCCAATGACAGAACCTGGTGTTTTTGGGAAGAAGGGTCGTCCGATTTCGAAAGTTTATTGACCACCTCGTGGAATGCTATTTCAATTCATCATAGGGATCAAAATTTGTATTTACCTACTGCTCCCTATACTTATAAAATGATAGAAGGACTTTCGTTTTATGAAAGTATTATATCTAAAGCTAAGTTAAATCATAATATAGTTTGGAAGGAAGCGGACATTCTTTCTATTGATGATCAAGCTGTTTATTGGGAAGGAGGTTCCGCTACAGCAACATTTGTATTCTCTAGTATACTTCATTATAATCCTGTATTTAAAGATGCTGAAAGTATTCATCAATTAAATAATATGGCCAAGAGCCATACAGTAAAACCTTTTTTATGGCAACATTTCAAAGGAATTACAGTTGAATATGAAAATGAAGTGTTTGACCCTTCAACTGCTAGGTGGATGGATTTCAATGTGGATCAACAAAAAGCCACAGCTTTTATGTATGTGCTACCTATCAGTAATAAGAAAGCCTTAGTAGAGTATACGGTTTTCTCAAAATCTATATTAGATAAAAAGGAATATGATGATCCAATCAATTCTTTTTTAGCAGTACATTATCCAAATCAATCCTTTACGATACAACATGAGGAATATGGTGCTATTCCCATGACACAAAATAGTTTTACTACTAGACAAACGAGTGGATATATTCCTATTGGTACAATAGGTGGCGCAGTAAAAGCAAGTACAGGATTTGCATTTAAGTCCATACAAGAACAGACAAAGAAAATTGCAGTGGCATTATCTAAGGAAGAACAACCTACTGCCATATTGAAAAAAACAAGGCATTCCTTTTACGATGCTGTTTTATTAGATATTTTATATCAGGAGAGAATGAGTGGAGCTGAAATTTTTACACGTATTTTTTCCAAGAATCAGGCATCTACAGTATTTAGATTCTTATCTAATACCTCTAGCATTTTTGATGACATCAAAATTATGGTTACACTCCCAACAAGACTTTTTCTATTGACGGCTATCCGTGTTTTATTGCGGTGGAAATAATTCAATTAAAAGGCCTTGTCGTACAATGGTTAGTACAAGAGTTTCCGAAGCTCTAAATCCAGGTTCGATCCCCGGCGAGGCCACAAGCTTTTTTCAACGAAGTTGAAAAGAACTAATCATGACTAAGCAAAACAAGCTCGCTTGATTTTGCTCAGGAATGTTTAGTTCAATGATCAACCGAAGGTTGAGCATAAAAAAGTTTGAGTTAGTCCGATATTTGGTTAGACAACATGAGCGAAGCGAGAGTTGGCAGCCCCGGCGAGGCCACAAGCTTTTTTCAACGAAGTGTGATTTGACAGTCGGGTCGTTGATTAGAAAACTTCCCCAAGATTCATGAAAATGCCTTGGGATCCGCCTTGCCCAAATGCGTAATCAATGGCTACATTGGTGTTAGAGCGTTTATTGAGCTTAATTCTAATTCCTGCTCCATAGCCAGTTTTAATTTGCTGTAAACCTTTTTGTAATGGTTCTGCGACGGAAAGCATATTTGCAAAAACTACCCCTCCAATAAAACCGTTTTCTGTGATGCCAAACCTATATTCGGATTCGGCAAAAAATAATTTTTCCCCTCTAAACCTTCCTTGTATAAAACCTCTTCCAGTGTTGGAATTTCTATCAGACGCGGTGTAGGGAATATCGAGGTAGGGAGCTTTTCCACTTATGGTAATCACATTATAGCTCCAAAATGCCAACATATTTTTTCTATACATTGGGATATATTTTCTTACATCCATTGTTATGCTTTGTAATGCAAAGTCACTTCCTAAAATTTTTAAATTTGATCTATAGGATAAATTCAAATAAGCAGATGCAGTATTTGGGTTAACAATACTTGTTCTGCTATCGTATAAAAGATCTAATGTAAGGCCAGTAGAATTGGAGGATTTTGTTTGGCCATATTGTGTGTATCCATAAATAGGTTTATTCACTGTTGATGAATCAGATATATTCCAACGATAATCAATATTTAAACCAGGCCCTATGTACCAATTTTGAGCAATTCTTTTTACAATGGATTGGTGTAATTTTAAATATGAATAATCAATTTGATCAAAACGATCCAATTGATTATTGGTAGTACCTAAACCAAAATCTTTTTGAGGAAATTTTAAGTAAGACCAATTCGTATTAATATTATAGCTGTTATTTTTTAACCAAATATTACTTATAAATTGACTTATCATTTGTTTATTCTGCGTGACTTTCAACTCGGTAGAATAAGTAGCATTTTTTGTAGCAAGGTATTTGCTAGGTTTAACATAGTTGGCATTCAAGGAAGCTGCCAATTTGCTAATCATGCTATATTCAACTGCTGGAATAAATGAAAATTGAGGTTTAGATATGGTCTCGCCTATGGGTCTATCTTTATTGATTTTTAGTATTCTATAAATACCATCTACAAAATCTACCATGGAGTCTTTGCCAGGCTGTTTATAAAAGGCTAATGTAAAAATATTTCTTT
>CANHUW010000047.1 GCA_947463975.1 Bacteroidota bacterium | reverse complement strand
TTGCTGTTCCATTGTATCAAGCAATGATTCAACAATTGGAAAAAGAATTAGGAAAGCCTATTCAGACTGGACAATTTGGTACAGATATGAAAGTGAGTTTATTAAATAATGGTCCAGTAACTATTATATTGGATTCAAAAAACAAAGATTTTTAATACATACAATATGAATAATATATCGATACAAGAAGCACAAAGCAAAGTGGATGAGTGGATTCAAACCATTGGTGTCAAATATTTTAATGAGCTCACCAATTTGGGAATTTTAATGGAAGAAGTGGGAGAACTATCAAGAATCATGGTGCGCAAATATGGCGAGCAATCTTTTAAAGGAAAGGAAGCTGAATTGGAGCTAGGGGATGAAATGGCAGATATCTTATTTGTATTAATTTGTTTGGCCAATCAAACAGGTGTTGATTTAACCAAGGCGTTTGAGCAAAATCTTCATAAGAAAACGAATAGAGATAAGGATAGGCATCAAAACAACGAAAAATTACACCAATAGGCAATCTCGCCTTATATTTGCAAACTATGAGCAAGACTCCAACAGATAATACATTACAAGCGATCATATCGCATGCAAAAGAATATGGATTTGTTTTTCCTAGTAGTGAGATTTATGACGGTTTAGGTGCCGTATATGATTACGGTCCTTATGGCGCACAGTTAAAGAAAAATATTCGTGATTATTGGTGGAACTCCATGACACAAATGAATGAAAATATTGTAGGAATTGATGCCGCTATTTTTATGCATCCTACAACATGGAAGGCAAGTGGACATGTGGATAGTTTTAGTGATCCTTTGATTGACAATAGGGATAGTAAGAAAAGATACCGTGTAGATCATTTAATAGAAGCGCAAGCAGATAAGATGATCGAGAAAGGAGACCAAGCAGGTGCTGATAAGCTTCTAGCTGATATGGATGCATTATTAGCGAAGGATGATTTTGCTGGCTTGAGTCAATTAATCGCTGATCATAAAATTGTATGTAGTGTCAGTGGCACAGGGAATTGGACAGATATTCGTCAGTTTAATTTAATGTTCTCTACAGAATTAGGTTCTGTTGCAGAAGAAGCAAGTACTATTTATTTAAGACCAGAAACAGCTCAAGGTATATTTGTGAATTTCTTGAATGTGCAAAAAACAGCTAGAATGAAAATTCCATTTGGTATTGCACAAACCGGAAAAGCTTTTAGAAATGAAATTGTTGCAAGGCAATTTATTTTTAGAATGCGAGAGTTTGAGCAAATGGAAATGCAGTTTTTCATCAAGCCAGGCACACAAAAAGAATGGTATGAGCATTGGAAGAATGAGCGTATGCAATGGCATTTAAGCTTGGGTATTGATGCGAAGAAATACCGCTTTCATGATCACGTTAAATTGGCGCACTATGCAGATGCTGCTTTGGATATTGAATATGAATTTCCATTTGGATTTAAAGAAGTAGAAGGCATTCACTCTAGAACAGATTTTGATTTAAGTAGACATCAGGAGTTTAGCAAAAAGAAAATGCAATACTTTGATACAGAAATCAATCAACATTATATTCCTTATGTAATCGAGACCTCGATTGGTTTGGATAGAATGTTCTTATTGATCTTATCTAATTCATACGAGGAAGAAACCATCAATAAAGAAGATGGTACTACTGATTCTAGAGTAGTATTACACTTGCCAGCTAAAATTGCACCGAATAAATTAGCTATTTTACCATTGACTAAGAAAGATGGTTTACCAGAAATCGCTAAGGCTTTAATGGATGATTGTAAAAAATCTTTCCATTGCTTTTATGAAGAAAAAGATGCGATTGGTAAAAGATACCGTCGTCAAGATGCCATTGGTACACCATTCTGCGTAACCATTGATCATCAAACCAAGGAAGATGGCACAGTGACGGTTCGCCATAGAGATAGTATGACTCAGGAGAGAATTCCTATGGATAAAGTAAAGTCAATGGTATTGGAAGCTATTTCTTAACCATATAGTTCGAAGTGAATTCGATCTTTAGGAATACCTAGCTCGGCTAATTTGGTTCTTGCCTCATCAATCATTTCTTTCCAACCGCAGATAAAAAATTGTGCATTGTCTTTATTGCCATTTCCTAATAAGGTTTGGTATACAAGATGCACATAACCATTGTAAGTACCTTCTCTAATCTCAGTTTCACGAGAAAAACTCGGATGATAAAAAAAATCAGGCTCCGCTTTTTCCAATTGTTTCAATTCATGTTCATACAAGCAGTCTGTAAATTTTCTGCAACCAAAAATTAAATGAATGGCTTGGTGTGGAATCTTATTTTGATGAATATAATGTACCATCGATCTAAATGGGGCTACTCCAGTACCCGTACAGATTAAATAAAGGTCTTTGTCTAAGGTTTTTGGAAGTATAAATACTCCCTGAGGTCCTCTGTAAGATACCGTATCTCCCACTTTGACTTCATTAAATAAATAAGTAGTGCCCAATCCGCCTTCTAATAATACAATCACTAATTCAAATTGATTAGTGCCATTCGGGTAAGAGGCAATGGAGTAGCTTCTCCAACGCTTATTGCGTTTTTCGTGAATAGGTAAATCCAAGGTAACAAACTGTCCTGGGGTAAAATCAAAAATGCTGCCATCCTTTACTTCAAAGAAAAACCTTTTTGTGGTAGGCGTTTCATCAATGATGTTTACAATAATTGCTTCTTTCCATTCAAAGGCCATGATGCTATCTTATTGGGTGATAAATACTCTTTGAATATACACTTTATTATTGGCAAATATTCTTACAAAATAAATACCTGCGTTTAAGTTATTGATACTGATGGATTGAGGTCCCATTTGATTGACTAGTTTATCTTTTTGGAAGACACGGTCACCCATCGAATTAATGATATCAAGTTTGATATCTCTGCTTTGAATATTACTAAACTGAATATAAAAACTACCACCCTTAATCATATTATCAATATAATCACTTGATGTAATTTTTAAAGAAATTTCTTTAACAGAAGCTTCTATGATATTTGTAACCAATACTAATTTTGGATCAGAACTTAAGCTACAACTGCCTGTTGTAGTCGTTACTTTATACAATGCATTTCTTTTTGCAATTAAAGTTTGATTATTAGCACCGCTGATGCTAGAATCATTTACTAGCCATTGGTAACTGCTTGCAGTGCTGGCACTTAAAGTACTATCATTGGTTTGTGTAATGATTGGTTTTGATACAATGGATACAGGTACTGAACTTAAAGGACTAGGGCAGTCATTGGTGCTAATTTGTGTATTGTAGAAGAAGTAGTAGAAGTTTTGGAAATTACCACTAGCAGCTGTAACACTGTTACCTGTGATACTAAACAGTTTATTTGGTCCAATTGGGTAAGTGTTATTTCCTAAACCGTTGTTTCTAAATAAAGTTGCGTCTGTACATTTTGCAATAATGATATAATCGCCAGCTTGTGGAATTTTTAAATTTAAATAATAGGTTCTTCCACTATCGCCTTCAATGAAAGGAGTAGCTGAAGATCCATTTGCTGCAATTGGAGAAGGGCTAGACGCTCCTACATTTAAACTAACTGTTTGAATGGGGAAATAAGAATAAGAACCATCACTATTTTCAGAGGCGAATGTACCCAATGTAAACTCTATTTTTCCGGGATTTCCTGTATAAAGTTTAGTGGTTTCAATGGTCATTGCACTGGTTGCATTAATCTTTACATAGTTTCCACTAAAACTATTGTATCCACCACTAGTGCCTAAACTTTTATTGTTCAAGGGCCCTACAAATCCTGCATATCCGCTGCCTACATTCAATTTACTTGCACTACTGGTAATTACGGTACTAGCACCTTGGGCCACTGGGTTTACAGATGAACTGCTATCATACCAGAAATATTTGCTTGTAGATATAGGGTTATTGACTCTCAACTGAACGCTATTGTTACAGTTGTTTGCAATTGCAGAAGGAGCTTGAATGGCAGCGGCTGTAACAAAACTACTACTTAAGCTATTATTTTCTTTTAATTGATCAGCATTGAGTGAAACAGTTGCAGTAATATCATAGCTTGTATTTTCTTCCAAACTTATTGGTGTTTGAAAAGTATAGTTCATGTTTTCTAAGCCAGCTAAAGTTCCATTAAAAGTTTCAGTAATCGTTCTAAGTATGGTTGATCCCTTTTTTACTACAACATTGATGGGAAAATTGGTTTGCTTTCCTCCACCATTATTGACAATCTTTACAGTAATATATTGTGTTCCAGTCTTACAAGCATTAGCAATGGGGCTAACAATATCACTTAATTGTAAATCATTGGAAGGGTTGTTTATTTTGATGGTATAATCCTGTGTTTCACCAATAGAGTATGCTCCACAAGGATTTAGGTTAGAAGAAGCATCCGTTTCCATGGCTACAATTCTTAATCTAGTAATTGCTCCAATGGTTAAATTGCCGGGTAGACTGATTGTTCCTGAGTATATGCCGTTCGTTAATGCATTACTTGCTGAAGCTAGTTCTGTAGATTCAAAAATTCCATTATTGTTAAAGTCAATGTAAATATGAATAAATCTTGTATTATTACTTGCATCAGCACTAGAGGTTTTAATAGAGAAATTTAAATTTCCTAAAGGCTCTCCATAAATGATTTGTTTAGTATTATCTATGTATTGGGTATTTGCTGTATTGGCAAACACAATATTATTTAGCGTAACGCTATCTATTTTGGTACCCCCATTTGAATTGGCTGTTGAAGTACAATAAGCTGCTCCACCGCTGCCACTGATGATTAAAGAATATGCTTGACTTCCTCTTTCTAAATTATTTTTATGAGATACAGTAATGGTATATGTATTGCCCACAATGACAGAGTCGATTTCTACTTTCTCAACATTATCAATTTTATTGTTTCCTCTTTTTGCTGCTCCACTCGGATTTGCAGGGTTTAAGTTCCATGTTTCTATAAGGCTGTTGCCGCTTGTAATTTTTAGATCTAGGTCGTTGACTAATTTGGGGGTATTATTATTTAAAGTATTACTGGCTACTCCTTTAACATCTGTCCAAACCAATGTTGCTTTGAGTGCTTTTTTTCCAGATGCGACGATGGTATAAGTTTTACTTGCTTGATTTTGTAAATTTTCTTCATACACTAGGTCGGTGGAGCTACTTGCATTATTAGAACTTAATGCATTGTTTAAAGTAATGGCAGCCTCACTGGTATTCAAAAGCCCCCACCCAAATTTATAGTCAGGTCCTGGATTGGTTCCAGCCTCATTGGCTGTATGAACTGCTAATGCCTTTAATGTGGCAGAACGAATTGGCTTATTGGTTAATTTATAACTTAACTCTTGCAATAACAATAAAGAACCTGAAACTCCAGGAGCTGACATGGATGTTCCATTTGAATACCCATAACTAGAATCATTGGTGGATATGGTGGAGAGTACAGAAACTCCCACTGCAACAATATCAGGTTTAATTCTTCCATCATCCGTTGGTCCCCAAGTACTAAAAGCATTTTCAACTACATCTTCTTTTTTGGCATAGCCTGCAAGAATACCAGAAACAGCGCCAACAGTTAATATATTTTTGGCATTTACATCTCCAGGAAGGGTTTCATAACTATCATTTTTACTTAAACTATCTGGTCTAATTCCAGCATTGTACAATTTACCATTTTGGTCTCTTCTCCAATAAGTAGAATCATTGTTAAACCATTTTCCAGTAGAGGAATTAATGGTGGGGCCATTAGATGCTCTTGTATTGCCAGATGATTTTACGATCAAATAAAAAGGAGCGTTATAAGCAATAGAGTCATATAAGACAGCCTGATTGTCATACAAGCCAAATCTATAATCTTCTTTTTCGTTATACCTGCCATTGTATTCCCATCTTGAAGAATCATCATTGTATTCCCATCCAGCAACTATTCCATAGGAGTGATTTGAAACCAATAAATTTCCTGCAGCAGCATTAGACATTTCTGATACATCGTTGCTCCAGTCATATGCGTAAATACCTTTACTGCCATGTATCATTCCTTTTGCAGCAGGATTTACACCTTTAGCAATCAAGATACCTGCAACATGCGTACTATGATCAATAATTTTTGAAACATTGTCTTTTTGCGTTACTCTATTCGCAATATCAAAATGAGAATTTCTGATGGCACCTTCATCCCACATGCCTAATTTAAATGTAAGACTATCGCTACTTCCATTTAAATTAAATCCTGTACTTCCACCTGTCCATAGTTTATTGGTATTTACTGTAATGGCGTGAATGGGATCTGCGAAGCTGGTATAATAAATAGGTTGACCATACATATCCACCCCCATTAAACTTACTCTAGATTTATTTTTATTGAGATAATTAATTGCCCAGCCGTTTTTCTTTGCTTTAATAACTGCATCAGCATAATTGGTTCTTGCATCAAAATCTAATTTTTTAGATGCATCCATTAAAGCAACAGTTTGTGTATTCATTTGCGCAACCAATTGAGTTGGCAAATTATATAGGATGAATAAGGTTATAAGTATTTTGATTGAATAACGCAGCATAGGCTAAAATTACAATGAAATCTCAACAAACAAATGCTTAACTTTAAGTAATTCTAATTGAAATGAACTTTCTAATTACTTGCTTAGTTTGTATTGGTGCAATGTTCAGTCATCGACAAGGTGTAGAAGGTTTTCTAAGGGAAGCCAAGGGTAATCAAATGGGTATCGAAAAGACTGCAGGTATCAAAGGTCGTCCAATGGTGGGTAAAATATATGTATTTAAGCATTTGAAGCAAACAGATTTAGTAGGGTTGGAAGGGCAGTGGTGTAAATCTGTTCAACAAAAACCTTATTTAATTATTCAAACAGATAACAAAGGCTATTTCAAGCAAACATTAAAAAAGGGTACATACTTTGTTTTGGCGGAAGCTTATGATGGATTCTTTATTCCTTCTTTAGATCAATACAATCAGCCAAGCAAGGTTTTAATCGTATCCCAAAAATATACTCCTTTAAACATCTTGGTGAATACAAAAGCAATTTATTAGGATAGCTGTATCTTTGCAGCCTGAGCGATGAATGAACAATCTTTGTTTGGCAGGTTTCATGATTCCCCCCTCCTTAAAAAATTGGTGGACGGGATCCTTATGTCCTCATCACAGCAACAGCCAGCTCAAATCTTTCTCCAAAATTTACATGGATCTTCTACAGCGTTTATCATAGAGGCGATATTTAAAAATGAAGCAACCGCTAACTTGAATCATTTGGTGGTATTGAATGATGCAGAAGAAGCTGCTTATTTTTTCAATTCTGTTGAAAGTGTAACAGCTGCAATGGATTTATTTTATTTTCCTTCTTCTTTTAAAACACCTCAAAATTTTAGTTTACTCAATCCCTCACATGTGATGTTAAGAACAGAGGCATTGACAAAAATATCCATGGGTGGAAATAAAAAAATTATTGTAAGTTATCCGGAAGCCATATTTGAAAAAGTGATTTTACCCAAAACATTGCAGCAAAATATTATAGCATTAAAAACCAATGATACGCTTCAATTAAATGATTTGATGCAACAATTAGTGGATTATGGATTTGAAAGAACAGATTTTGTATATGAGCCAGGTCAATTTGCATTGAGAGGAGGCATTTTTGATATCTATTCATTTGGCAATGAAAAGCCCTATCGTATTGAATTGTTTGGGGAGGAAGTGGATAGCATTAGATTGTTTGATCCTGCCACGCAGTTAAGTGAACGAAAATTATTACAGGTAAATATCATACCCAATGTCACCACTCAATTTGAAGACACCGAGAAGATTCCTTTATTAGATTTCTTACATTCTGAAACGGTTGTTTGGTTAAAAGACTGGGATGTGATTAAGCAAAAAGGAATGGATCAGGCAGAAGCTTTACAAGATTTCATAGATCATCATGGAGGTAAGCCAAAAGTAGAAGAAAACGATCCACATCAAAAAAATACCGGAGTGGATGATTTTATAGATGTGGAGATAACAGAAAAAGCCTTAGCTACAAAAAATATTATTGAATTTGGTTATCAGCCACATTTAACTAAGGAGAAAATTAATTTTAATACTCAGGTGCAACCTGCTTTCAATAGACAGTTTCAATTATTGATTGAAAACCTTCAATCTTTTGAGAAGAAAGGGTATGATCTTTTTATATTTGCAGAACAAGCAAAACAACTAGAGCGATTACATGCCATTTTCGCTGATTTGAAAACGGAGATACAGTTTACGCCCATTGTAAAAAATATTCATGAAGGTTTTATAGATCATGAACACAAATTACTTTGTTATACGGATCACCAAATTTTTCAACGCTATCACAAATACAAAGTAAAGCAAGCTTATACCAAGAGTAAGGCCATTACGCTAAGAACCCTTAGGGATTTAGCTCCAGGAGACTTTGTAACCCATATTGATCATGGTGTTGGAGTATATAGTGGATTGCAAAAAATGGATGTGAAGGGGGTGATGCAAGAAGCAGTAAGAATCATTTATAAAGACAGCGATATTTTATATGTAAATATCAACTCTCTTCATAAAATCTCTAAATATACAGGCAAGGAAGGTGCACCTCCTAAAGTCAATAAATTAGGATCAGATGCGTGGGTTAAATTAAAAGACAAAACAAAAGCAAGGGTTAAAACAATTGCCTTTGACTTAATAAAATTATATGCGCATAGAAAAGCGCAATCAGGGTTTGCATTTACGCCAGATAACTATATGATGCATGAATTAGAAGCATCTTTTATGTATGAGGATACCATTGACCAAGCAAAAGCGATTGCAGATGTCAAAAAAGATATGGAGCAAGCTTCTCCCATGGATCGATTGGTTTGTGGTGATGTTGGTTTTGGTAAAACCGAAGTGGCTATTCGTGCGGCCTTTAAGGCAGCCATAGATGGTAAGCAAGTAGCAGTTTTAGTGCCCACAACTATCTTGGCTTTCCAGCATTATAAAACCTTTAAAGAAAGATTGAAAGATCTTCCAGTAACAGTAGATTATATCAATCGATTTAAAACAGCTGCACAAAAAAAAGATACTATTCAAAAAGTGAAAGAAGGGAAGATTGATATTTTAGTAGGCACTCATGGTATTTTGGGAAAAGATGTTCAATTCAAAGATTTGGGATTGATGGTAATTGATGAAGAGCAAAAGTTTGGTGTTGGACATAAAGAAAAATTAAAAACACTCAGAACTACGGTTGATTGTTTGACATTAACTGCAACACCAATTCCAAGAACCTTGCATTTTAGTTTAATGGGAGCAAGAGATTTAAGTATTATCAATACAGCCCCTGCGAATAGGCAACCTATTCATACTGAAATGCAGGTTTTTCATGAGGATGTTATTAGAGAGACCATTTATTTTGAAACCGAGAGAGGTGGTCAGGTATTCTTTATTCATAATAGGGTTCAAGGCTTAGCAGAAATGTGTGCTATGATTCAAAAGTTATGTCCTGATTTAAGTATTGGATATGCGCATGGTCAATTAGAAGGCCATCAACTTGAAGAGAAAATATTAGACTTTATTGAAAGAAGGTATGATGTTTTGGTGTGTACTAATATTGTAGAGAGTGGCGTGGATATACCTAATGTAAATACGATCATCGTTAACAATGCACACCAATTTGGTTTAAGTGATTTACATCAATTAAGAGGAAGGGTAGGTAGAAGTAATAAAAAAGCATTCTGTTATTTATTAGCACCACCCATTAGTACTTTGCCTGATGATTCCAGAAAAAGATTACAAACCTTAGAGCAGTTTAGTGAATTGGGTAGTGGATTTCAAATAGCAATGCGTGATTTAGATATTAGAGGTGCTGGAAATTTATTAGGAGGCGAGCAGAGCGGTTTTATGGTAGAGATTGGATTTGAAATGTATCAAAAGATTTTGGCAGAAGCAGTAAGAGAATTGAAAAGATCAGATTTTGCAGCATTATTCCAAGAAGAGATTAGTCAACAAGATGATTTTGTGCAGGATTGTACCATTGATACTGATTTAGAAATAATGATTCCAGATGCCTATGTTGAAAATATTGGTGAAAGGTTGTCTTTGTATACTAGATTGGATCAATCAGAGAATGAAGAAGAGTTGATGGCGATGAAGGATGAGATGACAGATAGATTTGGTCCCATGCCAAAATCGGTGGCTGATTTATTTGAAACTGTGAGGGCTAGAAAATTAGCCATTGCATTAGGCTTTGAAAAAATGACACTCAAAGAAGCAACGCTGAGATGTTATTTTATCAATCGTCCCGATTCTCCCTATTTTGAAAGTACTTTATTTAAGAACTTATTAGCCTTTACGCAAACATCGATGAATAA